>CALUFN010000018.1 GCA_944319945.1 uncultured Prevotella sp. | reverse complement strand
GACTTTATCGCACCTGAGTTCCACTGGACTGATGCCGATTACGGCATGATTACCGGTTTCTTCTCTGTGTTTTATGCCATCGCCTGTTTGTTCGCCGGCAAGTTCGTTGATTGGATGGGCATAAAGAAAGGTTACCTTTGGGCTATTTTCGTTTGGTCGCTCGGTGCGTGCATGCATGCCGGTTGCGGTTGGCTTACAATGGAGATCGAGGGGCTTAACCAGCCTGGTGTCAGCGCGGCAGAGGCTTTAAGCCAAGTCAAGGCCGGCAGCGAGATGGCCATGGCTATAGCTACTCTCAGTGTTTGGCTGTTCCTTGCCTGCCGTGCAATCCTTGCCCTTGGCGAGGCTGGCAACTTCCCCGCCGCAATCAAGGTGACTGCGGAATATTTCCCCAAGAAAGACCGTGCGTTCGCCACGTCCATATTCAACTCCGGCGCGTCGGTAGGCGCGTTGGCCGCACCGCTCACAATCCCTATTCTTGCGCAGCACTTCGGGTGGGAGATGGCGTTCATCATCATCGGTGCCATCGGCTTCGTGTGGATGTTCTTCTGGGCTGGGCTTTATGAGAAGCCCGGAAAATCGAAGCATGTAAACAAGGCTGAGCTGATATACATCAATCAGGACGATGAGGAAGAAGGCAAGGACGCTGCGGCAGAAACCGCAAGCGAGACTAAGACCATACCTTTCTTGAAGTGTTTTACTTATAAGCAGACATGGTCATTCGTGGTGGGCAAGTTCTTCACCGACGGCGTCTGGTGGTTCTATCTGTTCTGGGCTCCGGCTTATTTCTCCGACCAGTTTAATTATCCTTCATCGTCACCTATGGGCATGGCGTTGATATTCGTGCTTTACCTTATCGTTACCGTGTTGTCCATTTACGGCGGTTACCTGCCTAAGCTTTTCGTCGAGAAGAGGGGCATGGGTCCGTATGCAGGCCGTATGTTGGCCATGCTGATCTTCGCGTTCTTCCCGCTGTTCGCCCTGTTCGCCCAGCCGCTGGGCGCTTATTCGGTATGGTTCCCGGCAATAATCATCGGCTTGGCCGGTGCGGGCCACCAGGCATGGTCGGCCAACTTGTTCTCTACCATCGGCGACATGTTCCCCAAGTCAACCATTGCCACCATCACCGGTATAGGTGCAATGGCCGGAGGTTTGGGCTCGCTGCTTATCAACCTCGGAGCCGGCGAGCTGTTCACTTACTCGGAGAATGCGGGAGCGGCCTTTACGTTCCTCGGATTCGAGGGCAAGCCTGCAGGCTACATGATTATCTTCTGCATTTGCGCCGTGGCTTATCTCGTAGCTTGGCTGATCATGAAGACTCTCGTTCCGAAGTATAAGCCCATCGTTGTCGACTGACAGTCGATCAGACCATAATAAAATAAGGATGCTCCGTGCGGGGCATCCTTATTTTATTTTCGGCATCCGTAACGTCTTATTTTTCCTTATAATCCATGCCGAGATTATACATTATGAAGCCGTAGATGTCGGCTTGTTCCTCGAGCACTTTGCTCATAGGTTTGCCCGCTCCGTGTCCGGCCTTGCTTTCTATGCGTATCAGCGTGGGGTTGGGGCCGGCGTTGCACTCCTGCAGCGTGGCGGCAAACTTAAACGAGTGGGCCGGCACCACTCGGTCGTCGTGGTCGGCGGTGGTGACGAGCGTGGCCGGATAGGCTGTGCCGGGCTTGAGGTTGTGCAGCGGCGAGTAGCCTTTCAGGTACTCGAACATCTCCTTAGAGTCCTCGCTCGTGCCGTAGTCGCCGGCCCAGTTCCAGCCAATTGTGAACTTGTGGTAGCGCAGCATGTCCATCACTCCCACCTGCGGCACGGCCACGCGGTAGAGGTCGGGGCGCTGGGTCATGCACGCGCCTACGAGCAGTCCGCCGTTAGATCCGCCCATTATGGCTATCTTGTCCTTGTCCGTGTAGTGGTTGGCTATTAGCCATTCGGCTGCGGCGATGAAGTCGTCGAACACGTTCTGCTTCCTCATCTTCGTGCCGGCCAGGTGCCACTGCTCGCCGTATTCGCCGCCTCCGCGCAGGTTAGTCTGCACGTATATGCCTCCGTTCTCTATAAACGGTATGCGCGACGTTGAGAACGTAGGCGGCAGGCTGATGTTGAAGCCGCCGTAGCCGTAGATAAGCACGGGGTTGCGGCCGTCTTTCTTGAGTCCCTTCTTGTATGTCAGGAACATCGGTATCTTCGTGCCGTCCTTGCTGGGGTAGAATATCTGTTCGGTTACGTAGCCGGAGGGGTCGAAGTCGGCCTTCGACTTCCGCAACAGTGTGTACGTGTTGGCCTCGATGTCGTACTTGTATGACGTGCCGGGCGAGGTGAACGACGTGAAGGCGAAGAAGCACTCCTTGTCGTCCTTGCTGCCGCTGAAGGCTACCGAGCCGAGCGACGGCAGCTTCACCTCGTGCATCATCCTGCCGTCGAGCGTGTAGACGTAGGAGTGGTCGGCCACGTCCTTGTTATACGTCAGTATGAGCCTGCCGCCTATCACGCTCGCGCCCGACAGCACTGCGTCGCCCTCGGGCACTATCTCCTGCCAGTCTGCCGCAGAGGGCTTGTCTGCCGTGGCCGCCATTATGCGGTATTTCGGCGCGCCGTAGTTGGTGTATATGTACGTCCTGCCGTCAACGGTCTCTATCGGCACGTGCATGTATCTCATGTCGGTGGCCATCGGCGTGAGCTGTGCGTCGGGCTTGGTCAGGTCTTTCATGTAGAGGCCGTTGCCGTTGCCCTCGCCGCTTTCGTAGACGAACATCGTGGTCTCGTCTTCGCTCACTCCGGCCGTGTAGAAGCGTTTCGGGTAGTCCTTGTTCTCGTAGACCAGCCTGTCGGCCGTCTGCGGCGTGCCTATCTTGTGGTAGTATATCTTGTGGCGTTCGTTCACGTTAGAGTATTCCTTGCCTTTCTCGGGCGCGTCGTATGCGCTGTAATAGAAGCCGTCGCCGTGCCACGAAGCCCCGGTGAACTTTGCCCATACTATGTGGTCGTCGAGCTGGCGGCCCGTCTGCGCGTCTATCACGAATATCTCGGTCCAGTCAGACCCGCTGCGCGATATGGTGTAAGCCATGTAGCGTCCGTCGTGCGAGAGGCTCGTGCCGGTCAGCGCTACGGTTCCGTCGGCCGACAGCTTGTTGGGGTCGAGCAGCACCCGCGGTTCGCTGTCAAGGCTATCCTGCACGTAGAGCACGTCTTGGTTTTGCAGTCCGTCGTTCTTGTAGAAGTAATACTTGCCCTTCGTCTTGTCGGGCAGGCTCATGCGCTCGTAGTCGGACAGGGCGGTCAGGCGTTTGAGCAGCGCGCTGCGGAAGGGTATTTTCGACAGGTACTCGTCGGTCACCTTGTTCTCGGCCGCCACCCATGCGGCCGTGGCCTCGCTTGTGTCGTTCTCCAGCCAGCGGTAAGGATCGGGCACGGCCGTGCCGAAATACGTGTCCACCACGTCCGTCTTAGCCGCCTTAGGGTAGGCCGGCTTCTGCTGCGCCACTTGTCCGTGGGCGGCCATAATGATGCCCGTCATGGGCACGATCAGTAGTTTCTTGTTCATTTTTTCGGATTTACGTTAACTGTCCGCAAAGATAAGTATATTTTCCGTTATAATCGGTAATCTACGTACTTTTAACCCAAATCGTCATAAGACTTCGGTTAAACTTCATGGCATATTTTCGGGGGTTGCCGAAGGTAGCTTCCGGCGTAGCCAAAGGCTACCTTTGGCGGTGTTAAAGGCGGCCTTTGGCAGGCCTAAAGGCCGCCTTTCCTATGCCTTTTGGTAATCTTTTGACTATCAGCAGGTTATGCCCGTGTCAAAATTCAGTGGTTGCACTGTGAGCGGTGTTGGTTTTCCGGCGTGTCAGACACTGTCGGGTTAGTGGCGCGGCAATATCCTTTTTGGTTTCTTTAACATATTATTTTCTTTTATCACACGGCCAACGCTTAACTTTGCCGGCCGCTTCGCACAGGTGCGGAGCGTAAATATTCATAAAATATATTATGCTTAAGACAGTTTTCAACAAGCGCGAAGGCTTCAAGTTCAAGCACTTCAGCCGCAAGGGTTACGCCTTGTTCTCGTGCGTTGGCCGTGAGGTTTTGGTAGGCACGCTCAGCGTGGCCACCCTTACCTACGCTAAGGCCGACGGCGTGAGCGTGCGTACCGACATGGCGGGCGCAGGCACGGCCGACACCGTGCGCACCGTGATGCTCGGCGAAGTGGACGTGACGGCCTCGCGCGCGCCGCTGGCCGGAGGCCGGGCGCCGAGAATCGTAACTGTGTTGGGCCGCGACGAGATCGCCGCGGCGCCGGCGCAAAGTGTCAACGACCTGCTCAAGTATGCCATAGGAGTAGACGTCCGCCAGCGCGGACCCATAGGGGCGCAGACCGACGTAGGCATACGCGGGGGCACGAGCGAGCACGTAGCCATATTGCTCGACGGCGTGAACATCTGCGACCCGCAGACGGGCCACAACGCGTTCGACCTGCCCGTAAGCCTTGACGACATAGAGCGCATCGAGGTGGTGGAAGGGCCTGCTGGGCGAGTGTTCGGCACGTCGTCGCTCCTGGGAGCAATCAATATCGTCACGCGCAAGACCGCCGAGAGCGGCGGCAGCGTAAGCGCGGAAGGCGGCTCGTTCGGATATGCCGGGGCTGAGGCCCGCGTAGGGGTAGCCTCAGGTGCATGGGGCAACAGCCTGAGCGCGGCCTACACGCGCAGCGACGGCTACAGCCGCAGCAAGGCGGGCCGGCTCAACGCCGGATTCGACGGCGTGAAGGCCTTCTATTCAGGCCGCTACTCGACTCCGGTCGTAGCCTTCAGCTGGCACGCGGGCATGAGCCTCAAGGGGTGGGGCAGCAACACGTTTTACAGCACGCTTTCAGATGAGCAGTATGAACGCTCGTCGAAGTTTTTTACGGCCGTGCAGGCCGAGACGAACGTAGGCCGGTTCCACCTGCGTCCGTCAGTATATTGGAACAGATACAAAGACCGTTACGAGTTTTACCATAACGTGCCCGACCGCTCGCCGTATAATTATCACCGCACAGACGTCATAGGCCTCGGCCTTAACAGCTGGCTCGACTGGGCGCTCGGCCGCACGGCCTTCGGCGCAGAGGCGCGCAACGAGGACATCATCTCTACCACGCTGGGCGAGCCTCTCAATACTCCGGTGCCGGTACACGGCACTGACAGGCAGTACACGGTAGGCCTTAACCGCACCAATCTCAGCCTGTATCTTGAGCACAACGTGACCGTAGGACGCTTCACGGCCTCGGCCGGATTCACCGCTGTTAGGAACACGTGGAGCGAAATGCCCTTCAAGATATATCCCGGCATCGACGCAAGCTACGCACTGACGTCCCGCCTGAAGGCCTACGCCTCGTTCAACACGTCGCTGCGCATGCCGTCGTTCACCGAGCTTTATTACTCGGTCGACGGCCACAAGGCCGACAAACACCTGCGCCCTGAGGAGATGAGCGCCGTGGAGGGAGGTCTGAAGTATTCGGGCGGAGGCGTGGCCGCCGTGCTCACGGTGTATCGCCATTGGGGCCGTAACATGATAGACTGGATAATGGACACGACCGACGGCTCGACAGCCGTGTGGACTTCTGTCAACCATGCCGAGAGCAACTCTACCGGCGTAGAGGCGTCCGTCAGCCTCGACCTTTTCCGTCTGTTGCCCCGTCAGGGCGTGTTGCGGTCGCTTAACGCGGCCTATGCCTACATCGACCAAAGCCAGAGGCGCGAGCCCGGAGTGCAGTCGCTTTACGCGCTGGAGTATCTCCGCCATAAGTTCGTGGCAGGGTTGGGGCTGCGTTTGCTGCCTTCGCTCGACCTCGACGTGAAGTACCGCTACCAATATAGGGTGGGGGCTTACACCGATCCTGACGGGGTGAGCCGTCAGTACGAGCCTTATTCGCTCGTCGACGCCCGCCTTACGTGGCGCAAACCGCAGTATTCGCTGTACGTTGAGGCCGACAACCTTTTCGACGCCTCATACGTTGACTACGGCAACGTACCGCAGCCCGGCCTGTGGATCATAGCCGGCGCGAAGCTGAATTTTAGTTTTTGATATGGCGTCTGACGATCTGACGCTGATCGTCGGATAATAAAATAGGGATGTGAACGCCGTTCACATCCCTATTGTTTATTTCTTCAGTTTGAATGAGTTCTCAATGCTTTCTATCTCGCTGCCGAACAGTTTGTCTATCTTTATCCTCTGTTCTATCTGCGTGCAGCTGTGTATCACGGTCGAGTGGTCGCGCCCTCCGATGAGCTTTCCTATGCGCGAGGCTGGCATCTTGGTGTATTTCTGCGCGAGATACATCGACACCTGACGTGCTACTACGTAGTCGCGCTTGCGGCTCCGGCTGGTTACGGCCGTCATGGTGACGTTGAAGTGGTTGCACACTGTGTCGAGAATGTCGTCCATAGTGAGCGGTTCGTTGTCTATCTTCACTGCTCGTTTGATTACTCTTTCTGCCAGGCGCATGTCTATCTTGCAGTTATATACCACGGAGAAGGCCAGCAGCGAGTTGATCACTCCTTCAAGGTCGCGCACGCTTCCGTTAGCAGTTTGGGCTATGAACTGCACCACTTCTTCGGGTATGTGCAGCCCGTCGCGCTTTATCTTGCTGTTCAGTATGTCTACGCAGAGCTGTATGTTAGGCTTTTCAAGCTCGGCTATAAGCCCGCAACTGAATCGTGTCAGCAGTCGGTCGCTCATGCCTTGCAGGTCTACTGGCGGCCTGTCGCACGCGAGTATTATGCGTTTACCGTTGCGGAAGAGGTGGTTGAATATGTGGAAGAACGTCTCTTGGGTCTTCGTTGCCGACACCCATTCCTGTATGTCGTCAACAATCAGCATGTCGATTGTCTGATAGAAGTTGATGAAATCATTCGTGCAGTTCTTCAACACGGCGTCGGTGTATTGCACTTGGAATAGCCTTGCGCTGATGTACAGCACTCGCTTTTGCGGGTAAAGCTCTTTAGCACGCACGCCGATTGCGTTCACCAAGTGGGTCTTGCCGCATCCGGAAGGACCGTAGATGAACATCGGGTTAAACTGTGTCGAGTTGGGATGCTCGGCTATCGACAACCCGACGGAGCGCGGCAGCTTGTTGCTGTCGCCCTCGATGTAGTTGGCAAACGTGTGGCGCAGGTCGAGCTGCGAGTCTATCTCTTGTGGCTTTGCGGCGTCAAGTACGGTTGGCGACTGGTTGATGCGCGTCGTCCGCCGCGACGAGTTGTCGATGTCCGCTATCGGTTCGGGCTGTACTTCCTGCGTTATCCTATGTGTCTTGTCTACCATTATGCGGTAGTTCAGGCGTATTCCCGTACCGAAATATCTCGTAAGCACTTTGGTGAGCAGGCTGACATAGTTCTCTTCGAGATATTCAACGAAGAAGTTGCTGGGCACTTGTAGGATAAGTGTCCTGCTCGTTTCGTTGAATGATTCAAACGTTATAGGGCTGAACCATGCTTTGAATTGCTGTTCCGAGACGTTCTCCTTTATCAGCAAAAGGCATTTGTCCCAAAGCGCATTTTGGGTATTACTCATTGTTAAGATAAGATTATGATGTCTTTCTATACGCTTGAAAAGCGAGTGCAAATTTCGCAAAAAATATTGAAACGCACAAATAAATGTTTTTGTTGGCGTTTCCTCCGTTAATCGTAAATATCAGTGAAAGGGCACTTTATGGCTTTTTTTGACACTCGAATGTAATGTGTGCTATTGCATATATGCAAGTGCTTGATATGTAAACGGTTATAAAGAAAGAGCCCATTTTGCCGCAGTTGATGCTTTTGTTTGCGGCATTTTACAGAAAACGGTAATTATTAGATACTTCCGAGAGTTTGCGGAGGCTTTCTTCCGAGCATGCGTTATTTAGACGAATTTTAAATTAGAAGTAAGCCGTCATAATTCGTATGGTAAAAAGTAAAGTTGTAAGCAGGGCGGAGGCCGTTTCCATGTGAGTGCGGACGGTTCGTTGTCACCGTGTTAAAGCGTCGCAGCCTTCCCTCCTTACAACTTTCAAAGTGTTTTCATTGCCTGTATGTCTAGGCTGTTATTTGTCTTTTCTTCCGAACAATGAGAAATGAACGTAGCGCTTCGGATGTGCCTTGAGGTCTATGAGCAGCGAGTCGGCCGAGCGCATGGTGTTGCTTAAGTTGTTGTAAAGCGTCGGGTCGCGCATCAGCAGTCCGAGCGTGCCTTCATTGCTGTTGAGCCTTGCCGTGAATGCTTCTACGTTGTCAAGAGTCCTGTCCACCCTTGCAACTGTTGCGGCAACGTCGATCTTGTTGATGTTGGTTGCAAGCCGGTTGGCGTTGTCGAGCACGCTGTCGGCCCTGCCTATCATTCCCGGCACGCTGCCTTCAAGCCCTGCAAGCAGGTTGTTAAGCCTGCGGGTGGTGACGGTCAGGTCACCCGTCACGGTCTCTACGTTTTGCAGCGAGTTGGCTATTGCGGGATTGGCGAGCAGTATGTTGAGGCTCGTCACGATCGAATCTATTTTAGGCAGTATTTGCGTTACGGTGGGAATCATGCTCGACATTTGGCCGAGCGCGCCTCCGTTGATGCCTCCCTGTATGGTGCCTCCGGGCATTACGCGTTCGCGAGGATTGGTGGCGAGCAGCAGGTTGACCTTTACGTTTCCCAGCATGTCGCTTACAATCTCGGCGCTGCTGCCTTTGGGTATGCGCAGTTTCTCGTCGATTTCGGCTTCCACCATGATGTCGCCTTGCTTGTTGTAGTTGTAGATTATGTTCCTCACTACGCCTACCTTGAATCCGTCGGCGTAGATTGCGCTTGACGACGACAGGCCGCTGATGTCTTTGAAGGATATGTAATAGATGCTTTCCGTAGAGAACATTTTAAGCCCTTTAAGGAAATTCATGCCGAAAAATAGGATTACCAGTCCGCATATCGCAACTAAGGCTATCTTGACTTCCTTGTTAAAATATTTCATAATCAACACTTATTTATTTGACTTAAACTCGCTTATTGCCTGCCTGATGTCCGTCTTCTTGCCGTCTTTAAAGGCAATGATGAACGCTTCGGGGAACTTATCGAGCACCGACTTGCGCAGGCGGTATATCTCGTTGTAGTCGGTTGAGGCTCCGTATGTGTACTTCACGAGCCCGCCTTCTTCGTATGACTCTACGCCTTCAAGCCCCTTGAAGTGGCTGCTGGTAGGCGGAATGTGGGTGTTGCCGGCGAGTATCTGCACCTTGAACACCGGCTTGCCGCCGTCGTCTGCCGTCGTCGGGGCGTCGTTGCCGCCGGCAATCACGCCGCTTTGAGCGTCTTCCGTCTTGCGTTCCGGCTCGTCGGCGGCCGGCTTTTCAGCGTGGTCCATCATCCTAACGCTTTCATTCTTTACCTCTTCGGCCGGCTTGTCTTCGGCCGGCACTATCGACGGAATTTGCGGCTTGCGCTCCGTCTTGTCGTCATACGGCACGGTGACGCTCTTGTCGTATTTCGCCTTATACTGGGCGAAAGCCTCGTATATGCCTTTGGCTATCTTGTCTACGTTGGCCTTATTATTAAGGTATTTCTCTTCGTCGGGGGTGGTGATGAATCCTAATTCTATCAGGCAGGCCGGCATTGACGTCTCGCGGAGCACGAGGAACACGTCTTGCTTCACGCCTTTGTTTGGGCGGCCGGCCGTGGCGCACACTCGTGTTTGCACGTATTTGGCCAGTTCCACGCTTTGCGCCATGTTCTTGTCGTGCATGAACTCAAACATGATTGCGCTTTCTGGCGAATTAGGATCATAGCCTTCGTAATGCTGTTCGTAGTCGTCCTCGATCATGATGACCGAGTTCTCGCGTTGCGCGGCGCTTAGTTTTTCGTCCGAGCGGCGTATTCCCATAGTGTACGTCTCGAGTCCTCGGGCAATGTGTCCTTTGGGCAGGGCGTTGGTATGTATTGATATGAATACGTCGGCCTTGTTCTTATTGGCTATGTCGGCGCGCCTGTGCAGCGGCACGAACACGTCGGTCTTTCGCGTGTACACTACTTTCACGTCGGGGCAATTATCCTCGACGTAGCGGCCGAATGCCAACGCTACGTTTAGGTTGATGTTCTTCTCGTATGAGTAGGCTCCCTTAGCACCTGAGTCGTGTCCGCCGTGGCCTGCGTCTATAACGAGCGTGAAGCGTTTGTCCGCGCCGAAGGCAATGGCGGATAAAGATACTAATATCACTAAGATGAATGTTATCTTTTTGCCCATTAGTGCTTGTTTACAATTACAAAGGTAAGTATTTCTTTATAAAAAACTGCAACCTTTCAAAAAGTTTTATCATTTATTAAGTGAAGCTCTACGGCGGCGCAGTCTAAGTCGGCGCCCATAGGAGGATTCGTCTTCGAGAGGGTTACGTCGAGGGTCTCAATCAGCGGAAAGGCGTTCATGATGCTTTTGCCTATCCTGCCTGCTGCGTGTTCGAGCAGGCAGGAAGGCGTTTGCATCTCCTTATTTATGATTTCAAATATTTCGGCGTAGTTGAGTGTGTCGTTTACGTCGTCGCTTTCCACGGCTTTGGCCAGCGGGTATTTCGCCCTGATGCTTACCGTAAACTCACCGCCCGTGGCCCTCTCTTGCGGCAACACGCCGTGGCGGGCGTGGAAGCGTATGTTGCTTAGGCAGACATAACCCGATGATAATTTATAATTCATAATTGCATTATGCATTAATAAACTATCCGCATCTCGACGCGCCGCAGTTCTTGCAAATCAGGCAGCCTTCCTGGTAGACGAGGGCTTCCTGGCCGCAGGCGGGGCACTTCTGTCCCTTAGCCTCGGTGCCGTCGGTGATGTATTTCTTAAGGGCGCGCTCTACGCCGTTTTTCCAAGTGTTGATGCTTTCGTCCTTAAGCTGGAGCGAGCTCACCAGCTTTATGACGTGGGCTATCGGCATGCGGTAGCGCAGCACGCCGGATATGAGCTTGGCGTAGTTCCAGTATTCGGGGTTGAACTTTTCGCTAAGTCCTTCCACGGTGGTCTTGTATCCGCGCTTGTTCTCGAACTGGAAGTCGTAGCGCTTCTTGCCGTTTTCGTCGGTTTGCTTGATTATCTTGCCTTTGGTGATGGTCTTCGGCAGCACGATGCCTTCCTCGTCGTCTTGCAGACCGGTGAAGATCTCGTAGGGGTAGCCGTCGAGCAGGCCTACGAAGGCCACCCATTTCTCCTTGTTGTTCTGGAAGCGCACCACGTCGCACTCGAGCACTTTGGGCCTTACCTCGGTCACTTCGGGCTGGCGGCAGGGCGGCAGCTGGTGCTGTGTGCTGATGTCCTCGCCTCCCTTTTCCTTCTTTTTCTCCACAGAGAGCATCACTCCCGAGCGCGAGCCGTCGCGGTAGACGGTGCATCCCTTGCATCCCGAGCGCCACGCTTCTACGTAGAGGCGGTTAACAAGTGCTTCGTCTACGTTGTTGGGCAGGTTGATGGTCACGCTGATGCTGTGGTCTACCCATTTCTGTATTGCGCCCTGCATGCGCACCTTCATCAGCCAGTCTACGTCGTTGGCCGTGGCCTTGTAGTAGGGCGACTTAGCTATGAGGTCGTCTATTTCCTCTTGTGTGTAGCGTTTGTCGGTGTCGTATCCGTTGATCTTCATCCACTCGATGAACTTGCGGTGGTAGACGATGTACTCCTCGAACGAGTCGCCCACTTCGTCAACGAAGTCTACGTGCACGTCGGCGTCGTTGGGGTTCACCTTGCGGCGGCGCTTGTACACGGGCATGAACACTGGCTCAATGCCGCTCGTGGTCTGCGTCATGAGGCTCGTGGTGCCCGTAGGCGCTATAGTCAGGCAGGCTATGTTGCGGCGGCCGTAGCGCGCCATGTCGGCGTAAAGCTCGGGGTCGGCCTCCTTGATGCGGTTGATGAAGGGGTTGGCGGCCTCGCGTTCGGTGTCGTATATTGCGAAAGCGCCGCGCTCCTTAGCCATGTTTACCGACGAGCGGTAGGCTGCGAGGGCCAGTGCCTTGTGCACCTCTATCGAGAAGTCGGTGGCCTCTTGCGTGCCGTAGCGCAGGCCCATGGCGGCTATCATGTCGCCTTCGGCCGTGATGCCTACGCCAGTGCGGCGGCCCATTCCGCTCTTGCGTTTGATCTTTTCCCACAGGTGGTATTCGGTCAGCTTCACCTCGTCGCTCTGCGGGTCGCTCTTTATTTTCTCCATGATGAGGTCTATCTTCTCAAGCTCCATGTCCACGATGTCGTCCATTATGCGCTGGGCGAGGGCCACGTGGCGGCGGAACAGGTCGAAGTCGAAGTAGGCCTTGTCGGTGAACGGGTTGACTACGTAAGAGTATAGGTTGATCGACAGCAGGCGGCACGAGTCGTAAGGGCAGAGCGGTATCTCGCCGCAGGGGTTGGTAGATACCGTGCGGAAGCCCAAGTCTGCGTAGCAGTCGGGTATGCTCTCGCGCAATATCGTGTCCCAGAACAGCACTCCCGGCTCGGCGCTCTTCCATGCGTTGTGCACTATCTTTTCCCAAAGCCTCCTGGCGCTGATGCTCTTTTTCACCAGCGGATCGTTGCTGTCTATCGGGAACTGCTGGATGTATTCGGTGTCGTCGACGGTCGCACGCATGAAGTCGTCGTCGATCTTCACCGACACGTTGGCCCCGGTTATCTTGCCTTCTGTCATCTTGGCGTCGATGAATGCCTCGCTGTCGGGGTGCTTGATGCTTACCGATAGCATCAGCGCGCCGCGCCTTCCGTCTTGCGCCACCTCGCGCGTAGAGTTGCTGTATCGCTCCATGAAGGGCACGAGTCCGGTAGACGTCAGGGCCGAGTTGTTTACGGGCGAGCCCTTCGGGCGCAGGTGCGACAGGTCGTGGCCTACGCCTCCGCGCCGCTTCATCAGCTGCACTTGCTCCTCGTCTATTCGCATGATGGCGCCGTAAGAGTCTGCGTCGCCGTCAAGGCCGATTACGAAGCAGTTTGACAGCGACGCCACTTGGTGGTTGTTGCCTATGCCGGTCATGGGGCTGCCTGCAGGCACAATGTATCTGAAATGGTCGAGCACGTCGAACACCTCTTGCGCGCTCAGCGGGTTTTCATACTTGTTTTCTATTCTAGCCACTTCGTTGGCTATGCGCCAGTGCATGTCGGCGGGCGTCTTCTCGTATATGTTGCCGTAGCTGTCTTTCAGCGCATACTTGTTCACCCACACGCGGGCGGCAAGGTCGTCGCCGCCGAAATAAGCTAACGAGGCCTGGTGAGCCTCCTCAAAAGAGTAAGTTTTTTTATTTTCCATGATGACAGAAATGATTTTCGGGGTGCAAAGCTACGAACATTTCCCGATAAAAAAAAGAACTTTTCGGAAAATCTTCAGATAAATATTCTGCAAAAAGTTTCCCGTTTTGGAAAACTTTTTACGCCCACTGAGCGCAACTTGTTGAGAAATAGCGGCATTGCGGCGGCGCGTAAAACAATAAGTTTATCCGATGCGGCTAACATCCGCCCGCCGTCGTCGCCTGAATGGTTGGGCGGCGTGTCGATCACGTCCGGCCTTTACGAACACAACCTGTCGCAATAGCCCGGGCGTGTATTGCTTTGGCAAAATTACTGAAAAATCCGCAAGTCTGTAACGTCTTTGGCGGATAATTCTTGACGTAATTGTAAGTGTTTGATAATCAAATGGTTGGCGAAAGGCTGCCTTTTGCCTTGCGAAAGGTTGCCTTTTACATTATGAAAGGCTACCTTTTATGACGCAAAAGGCAGCCTTTCGTAAAACTGCCGGCGTAGGCAGTCATGTCTTGTTCAGTTTTCTTACGAAAACGAATGTCGCTGCGGCAAGCGCCAATAGCGATAAGACTGCGACCGGTAGGCATAGCCTCGTGCCTGCGTAAGAGTCAAGAGAGAAGAGCGTGAGCGTCGTGACGGTAATCAGTTTCAGTATGCCGATAAGGCGGCCGAGCAGCTGCCCGGCTTTGGTGGGATTGCGAAAGTTGCGCGGATAGTTGTAATACTGCGGACGCTTTTCTAAAAAAGATATTGCTGCATGCGCCGATACTGAGACGGCGAAGAGCCACGACATGTCGCCTACGTACACGCCGGCGTGTCCGCACGCAACCAAGCACATTGCAGCTTGTACCGTAAGCATGAGCAGCGACGCAATATTGGTAATCTTGTTCATGAGCAGAGAGTGTCTCGTGCAAAAATAACGTTTCTTGCGGAGCGGGCAAACAACATTTACGAAAAAATGTAATTTATGATATCTCCAAGAGTCCGATACGAATAATTTTGATTACTTTTGCACGTTAAGTTTATAATATATATAAGGTATGAAGAATATAAACACAAGACGAAGTATAAGGAAATATTCTGACAGGGAAGTGTCTAACGAACTGCTCGACAGGCTTCTCGCCGAGGCGTCGCGCACGCAGACAATGGGCAACATGCAGCTTTACAGCGTCGTAGTGACGCGCTCGGCAGAGATGAAGGCCAAGCTCGCGCCCGCGCATTTCAACCAGCCGATGGTGACCGAAGCGCCCGTGGTGCTCACGGTGTGCGCCGACTTCAACCGCGCCTGCAGCTGGTGCCGCTGCCGCAAGGCCGAGCCGGGCTACGACAACTTCCTCTCGTTCATCAACGCCGCCACCGACGCGCTGCTCTTCACGCAGACTTTCTGCAATCTTGCTGAAGAAGAGGGCCTCGGGCTGTGTTTCCTCGGCACCACGGTATACATGCCGCAGATGATCATCGACGCGCTTCAACTGCCCCGGCTGGTGATGCCCGTGGCCACGATCACCCTCGGCTGGCCCGACGAGAACCCACCGCTCACAGACCGCCTGCCCCTCGGCGCGATAGTCCACGACGAGATATATCACGACTATTCGCCGGCCGACATCGACCGCTATTACGGTCCTAAAGAGGAGCTTGAGGAAAACAAGGAGTTCGTCCGCATAAACAACAAGGAGACGCTGGCGCAAATTTTCACCGACATACGCTACACCAAGAAAGACAACGAGGCTATGTCGGCCGGAATGATGGAGGCGCTCAGGCGGCAGGGATTTATTGAGTAGGGGCTTCGGTTGTAAGGCCTTGGGGTTATAAGGTTGTGCGGTTATAAGGCCTTTGGGCTTTACGGTCGCAACGATAAAAGATACATTGTGCACTGTGAGGCCGGAAAATCCTGAATCACATAACTCCAAAAAACGTAAAGCCCAAAAGCCTTACAACTGCATAACCCTAAGACCTAATAACCGTAAAACCATATTACTGCGGTCCGTAACTTGCACATTACCCCGGCAATGTGCAAGTTACGGACCGCGAAATGATAAAATATGTAAAATCGTTGGTTTTTCTTGCGTAAATATTTGGATATGTAAGAAAAAGTAAGTATCTTTGGAACAGAAAACAAGAGAAAGACATTTAAAAGTTGTCTGCGGTCTCAGAAATATTGGAAAGAATGTCAGGCTATCCTGATAATTTAGACAACTGATGAACGTGTGATTTACTTTCGAGTAATGAGGAGCCTGCGATAGATGGTAAATGTTTGATGTCATGGAGATGTTTTTTATATTTGATGAAAGGGGAAAGAAAAACAAGTTGTTGATATGGATGTTTAAGTTAATGGTAAGGCGACTCCTTATTACTGAACTAAAAATGAAAGAGGATGTGTCAGAAGCGAATACTGCACATCCTCTTTTTCGTATGCCCTCGGTGAGCGCGGCGGCGGTTGCGGCGGCAGAAGGTCGGTCGGCGGGGTGTAACCATAAATTTTGGCTTTTACTGGCGTTGGTATAAAATAAATCAGTAAAATTGCCGTTTTAATGAAATGTAGATACCAGGCAATATGAAAATAAGACGTTTTTTTGGAAAAAAAGAGCTCAGACTGCGCAAGAAGCGCATTGTCATGATGCTCTGTTGCATAGCGGCACTGGCGGCTGTGTACGTGTTTCTCACTTGGCCGGAGAAGAAAGCCCCTGAGCCTCCTGTAGTGTCGGTAGAGCCGGTAAGCGTCGAAGACGTTGAGATTTACGGCGACTACGTAGGCCGCGTGCGCGCCCAGCAGTTCGTTGAGGTGCGCGCCCGCGTGGAAGGTTTCCTTGAGCGCATGGCCTTCGAGGAGGGCACTTACGTTAAGAAAAACCAAGTGTTGTTCGTCATCGACCAGCGTCAGTATAAGGCTAAGGTCGACAAGGCGCGCGCCCAGCTGCGTAAGGACTCCGCTTTGGTGCTCAAGACCAAGCGCGACCTTGACCGCATACGCCCGCTTTTCGAGCAAAATGCCGCCAGCCGTCTCGACCTCGACAACGCCACAGCGGCCTATGAGACGGCCGTGGCCAGCATGGGGATGAGCCGGGCGGACCTAGTGCAGGCCGAGCAGGAACTCAGCTACACTTACGTGCGTTCGCCTATTTCGGGCTACATCAGCGAGCGACTTGTAGACCTCGGCACGCTTGTAGGCACGAGCGGCAAGTCGCTCTTGGCCACGGTGGTGAAGAGCGACACCGTGCTCGTTGACTTCAGCATGACCGCCCTCGACTACCTTAAGAGTAAGGAGCGCAACATCATTCTCGGCCGCCGCGACTCGTCGCGCTCATGGCAGCCGTATGTTACCATCACGTTGGCGGACAACAGCGTTTATCCGTACAAGGGCCTTGTAGACTTCGCCGAGCCACAGGTAAGCCCCAAGACGGGCACGTTCGCAGTGCGTGCCGAGATGCCAAACCCCGAACACGTGCTGCTGCCGGGCCAGTTTACTAAGGTGCATGCCTTGCTTGACGTGCGCGAAAACGCCACCGTGGTGCCGCAGAAGGCACTCATCATAGAGAAGGGCGGCGCTTACATCTACGTGATGCGCCGCGACTCTACGGCCGAACGCCGCTTCATCGAGCTTGGCCCCGAGTTCGGCAACAACGTCGTAGTGGAGCGCGGACTTGCGCCGGGCGAGACGATAATCAGCGAGGGATACCATAAACTTACACCGGGAATCAAGGTGCGTGTGGCTGCCAAAAAGAATACCAAGCCGCGTGCGAAAGCGCATTGAACCAAAACATACTGCAGATGAAAGTTAATTTCTTTATCGACCGCCCGGTATTCTCCATCGTAATATCCGTACTTATCGTCATTATCGGTCTTATCGGACTGACGATGCTTCCTATCGACCAGTATCCGCAGATAACGCCGCCGGTGGTGAAGATCAGCGCCTCTTATCCCGGCGCAAGCGCCCTCACGGTGTCGCAGGCGGTGGCTACGCCTATCGAACAGGAGCTAAACGGTACGCCGGGAATGCTCTACATGGAGTCAAACAGTTCCAACTCGGGCTCTTTCTCGGCTACGGTTACGTTCGACATCTCGTCAGATCCCGACCTTTCCGCAGTCGAAATACAAAACCGAATAAAGCTCGCCGAATCCCGTTTGCCGGCCGAAGTGGTGCAAAACGGCATCGAGATAGAGAAGCAGGCGGCCAGTCAGCTGCTTACTATCTGCCTTACGTCCGACGATCCGAAGTTCGACGAGATCTACCTGAGTAACTTTGCCACGCTTAACGTTCTCGACTTGTTGCGCCGCATACCCGGAGTAGGGCGCGTGTCAAACATCGGCAGCCGTTATTACGCCATGCAGATATGGGTCGACCCGGCGCGTCTGGCAAGTTTCGGGCTTACAGTACAAGACGTGCAAAACGCCTTGAAAGACCAAAACCGCGAGTCGGCGGCCGGCGTGTTGGGGCAACAACCCGTGACCGGACTTGACTTCACGATTCCCATTACGGCGCAAGGACGACTCTCGTCGGCTGCCCAATTCGAGGAAATAGTGCTTCGCGCCAATGCCGACGGCTCGTTCATCCGCCTTCGCGACGTAGCCCGTGTGTCGCTCGAAGCGCAGTCGTACAACACCGAGAGCGGCATCAACGGCGGCAACGCTGCCGTGCTCGGAGTGTACATGTTGCCTGGAGCCAACGCCATGGAAGTGGCCGAAAAGGTGAAGGCTACTATGGAAGAAATCAGCAAGACCTTCCCTGAAGGAATGGAATACGAGATTCCGTTCGACATGACTACTTACATTTCAGAGTCAATCCACGAGGTTTACAAGACGCTGTTCGAGGCGCTCGTATTGGTCATCGTCGTCGTTTTCCTTTTCCTTCAGAGCTGGCGCGCCACGGTGATACCGTTGGTTGCCGTCCCGATTTCACTGATAGGAACGTTCGGATTCATGCTGATCTTCGGTTTCTCGCTCAACATGCTTACTCTGTTGGGACTCGTCCTTGCCATCGGTTTGGTGGTCGACGACGCCATAGTGGTGGTCGAGAACGTGGAGCGCATTATGGAAGAAGAGCACCTAAGTCCGTATGAAGCCACCAAAAAGGCCATGAACGGCCTTACCGGAGCCCTCATAGCGACGTCTATGGTGCTTGCAGCCGTGTTCGTTCCGGTAAGTTTCCTTTCGGGCATTACAGGCCAGCTGTACCGCCAGTTCAGCGTAACCATCGTCATCTCGGTGCTTCTTTCCACGATAGTTGCCCTTACCCTGAGCCCCGTAATGTGCTCGCTCATACTCAAACCGGTGGACAAGAACAAGCCGAAAAACCGTGTTTTCCGTGCAATCAACCGCTGGCTCGACTTCGGTAACAGTAAATATCTTGCCGGAATAGCCAACATTATAAAGCATCCAAAGCGTGTAGGCGTAGGCTTCTGCATGGTGTTGATAATGATTTTCATACTATACCGCCTCACGCCTACGAGCTTCTTGCCCGCCGAAGACCAGGGTTACTTCACCATTGAGCTTGAAATGCCCGAGGGAACTACGCTCGAACGCACCCGCACCGTTACCAACCGTGCCATCGCTTTCTTGATGAAAGACCCGTCGGTGGAGTACGTGCAGAACGTTACGGGTACCAGTCCGCGCGTCGGAACAAGCCAAACGCGAGCGCAGCTTACCGTCATACTGAAGGAATGGAAGAAGCGCGATGACACCACTATCGACGACATCATGGCCGGAGTAAGCCGCGAACTGTCGGAATATCCCGAGTGTAAGTTCTATCTCTCTACACCGCCGGTGATTCCGGGACTCGGCTCTTCGGGCGGATTCGAGATGCAATTAGAGGCGCACGGCGACGCAACGTATGACGACTTGGTGCATGCGGCCGACACGCTGATGCACTATGCCTCGATGCGCAAGGAGCTGTCAGGCCTCTCATCGTCGTTGCAGGCCGAGATTCCGCAGCTGTATTTCGACGTAGATCGCGACAAGGTGAAGATGCTCGGCGTGCCTTTGGCCGATGTGTTCTCTACGATGAAGGCGTACACGGGGGCGGTTTACGTCAACGACTTCAACATGTTCAACCGCATATACCGAGTCTATATTCAGGCTGAGGCTCCCTATCGCGAGCACCGCGACAACATTAGCCTCTACTTCGTGCGCGGAGAAGACGGCGACATGATACCCTTAACGGCGCTCGGCACTACCGAATACACCACCGGCCCGGGAAGCATCAAACGCTTCAACATGTTCAATACGGCCATCATACGCGGCACGGCGGCGCAAGGTTACAGTTCGGGCCAGGCTATGGAAGTGATGGAAGAATTGGTGCGCGAGCACCTGCCTGACAACATCGGACTTGAATGGAGCGGACTGTCGTACCAGGAAAAGCAGGCCGGAGGCCAGACCGGACTCGTGCTTGTGCTGGTATTCCTGTTCGTATTCCTGTTCCTCGCCGCGCTTTACGAGAGCTGGAGCGTGCCCGTGTCGGTGCTGCTGTCACTGCCGGTGGCGGCGTTAGGCGCATACGTCGGCATCACCGTGTGCGGATTGGAGAACGACACTTACTTCCAGATAGGCCTCGTGATGCTCATGGGTTTGGCTGCAAAGAACGCCATACTTATAGTCGAGTTCGCAAAAGACGAGGTGGACTCGGGCGCAAACATCTTCAAGGCCGCCCTCCATGCGGCGCGCCTGCGCTTCCGCCCCATCCTCATGACATCGTTCGCCTTCATACTCGGCATCCTGCCCATGGTGATAGCCTCGGGTCCGGGATCTGCCAGCCGCAGGGCTATCGGCACAGGTGTATTCTTCGGTATGATAGCCGCCGTCACAGTGGGCATACTGCTCATACCGTTCTTCTTCATAACGATATACAGGGGCAAGGCCAAAGCTAAGGCCCTGAAAAGCGGCGTAAGCCTGAAAGCAATACAACATAAAGAATGATCATGGTACACATAATAAAACAGATGCGGTGCGCTCTTTGCATCATGCTCCTTGCCTTGCTGGCGGCATCGTGCCAGATAGGGCGGCACTACACACGCCCCGACATAAAACTCCCGGCCACGCTCACCGACGAGGAGAGCACCGACTCGGCCTCGATGGCCGACCACTCGTGGACCGAGATATACACCGACTCCATACTGCAAGGACACATCAGGAAGTCGCTGATGTACAATAAGGACATGCTGATGGCCGCCGCCCGCGTGAAGGAACTGGCCGCAATGAAGCGCATAGACTACGCAAAGATGTTCCCGTCGCTTGACTTGCGCATCTACGCAGAGAAAGAGAAGGAGAACTACGGTGGCGACAGCCCGGCCGACGACAACCAGTTTGACCTGAAGGCCAACATCTCGTGGGAGCTTGACCTGTGGGGAAAGCTGCGTTGGGCGCGCGACGCGAGCATGGCAGAGTTTATGGCTTCTATAGAAAACCAGCGCGCAGTGCAGATGAGCCTCATAGCCCAAGTGGCCCAGGCGTATTACGAACTTGTGGCGCTTGACAACGAACTCTCAATCGTGAAGCAGACCGTAACGGCGCGCCGCGAGAGCGAGCATCTCGCAAAAATACGTTATGAAGGCGGACTGACGTCTGAGGTGACTTACCGGCAGGCGCAGGTCGAGCTTTCGCGCACGGCCACACTTGTGCCCGATCTCGAGCGGCAGATCACGGCAAAGGAGAACGAACTGGCCTTCCTCACCGGCGAATATCCCCATCATATAGAGCGTTCGCCACTGCCGCAGGAGGTAAGTTTCCCCGACAGTTTACCCGTAGGACTGCCCTCGTCGCTGCTTGAGCGGCGCCCCGACGTGCGTGAGGCAGAGCAGGAGCTGATTGCCGCCAACGCCGCAGTAGGCGTGGCGTACACCAGCATGTTTCCAAACATCACGCTGACGGCCAATCTCGGAGCGGAGAGCGAGGAACTGAAAGACCTGCTGCAGTCGCCTTACCACCTGCTGAGCGCCAACCTCCTGCAGCCGATATTCGCAATGGGAAGAAACCGCGCACGGCATAAGGCGGCTAAAGCGGCCTACGAGCGTGCTGTCTACGCCTACGAGAAGACCGTGCTCTCGGCGTTCAGGGACGCGTTTGACGCAATCGCCAGCTTCAACAAGATGAAGGAGATATACCAGACGCGCTATAATCTGGAAAGCTCGTCGAAGACCGCCCTATCGCTGGCTCTCGTACAATACGTCAACGGGGCGATAGGCTACATGGATCTGCTCGACGCGCAGCGTACATACCTCGACGCTCAGATAGGCCTGAGCAACGCCCTGCTCGACAGCCAGCTTGCTACGGTCAACCTATACAAGGCTCTCGGCGGAGGCTGGGAAAAGCAATGACGCACCTCGCCGCTTAACGCCTGATAACGTAAAACGGGCGGACAATGGCATTTCCATCGTCCGCCCGTTTTACGTTTTTATATTGCTTACGGCAATTAACTCGTCTGCAGAAAAATACTATTTGCACGACGGAGTCCACGGCTTCAGCTGCTTGAAGAAGTCGTTGCCCTTGTCGTCAACGAGGATGAACGCGGGGAAGTCAACCACGTTGATCTTCCATATAGCCTCCATGCCCAGCTCGGGATACTCAACGCACTCTATGCTCTTGATGCTGTTCATCGAAAGAACGGCAGCCGGACCGCCTATGCTTCCGAGGTAGAAACCGCCGTGCTTCTTGCAAGCGTCGGTGACAACCTGCGTGCGGTTGCCCTTTGCAATCATCACCATAGAGCCTCCGTGGCCTTGGAACTCGTCTACATACGGGTCCATGCGGTTGGCCGTGGTCGGGCCCATAGAGCCGCAAGGCATGCCCTCGGGAGTCTTGGCCGGGCCTGCGTAGAGCACGGGATGATCCTTGAAATACTGCGGCAGGTCTTCGCCTGCGTCCAAGCGGGCCTTCAGTTTGGCGTGGGCTATGTCGCGCGCCACGATTATCGTGCCGTTGAGGCTTACGCGGGTTGATACGGGATATTGCGAAAGTATCTTGCAAATCTCGCTCATCGGCTGGTTGAGGTCTATGCGAACGGCGTCGCCCTCGCCCGCATTGCGCAGCTCTTCGGGTATCAGCTCGCCGGGGTTGTCGTCGAGTTTCTCTATCCAAACGCCGTCCTTGTTGATCTTTGCCTTGATGTTGCGGTCGGCCGAGCAGCTCACTCCGAGGCCTATCGGGCACGAAGCTCCGTGGCGTGGCAGGCGGACAACGCGGATGTCGTGGGCGAAATACTTACCGCCGAACTGTGCTCCGAGGCCTATCTTGTGGGCTTCGTCGAGCAGCTGCTTCTCAAGCTCTACGTCGCGGAAGGCGCGTCCCGTCTCGTCGCCAGTCGTCGGGAGACTGTCGTAATAATGGGTTGAAGCCAGCTTTACGGTCAGGAGATTCTTCTCTGCCGACGTACCGCCGATTACGAACGCTATGTGGTAAGGAGGACATGCCGCCGTGCCGAGCGTCTTCATCTTCTCTACGAGGAACGGCACGAGCGTGCCCGGATTCTGTATCCTGGCCTTCGTCTCCTGGTAGAAGTATGTCTTGTTGGCCGAGCCGCCGCCCTTTACGACGCAAAGGAACTTATATTCAGCTCCCTCCGTTGCCTCGATGTCTATCTGTGCGGGCAGGTTGCAGCGCGTGTTCACCTCTTCGTACATCGAGAGGGGCGCGTTCTGCGAGTAGCGCAGGTTCTCTTCGGTGTAAGTCTTATACACGCCTTTCGACAGTGCTTCCTCGTCGCAGAAGCCCGTCCACACCTGTTGTCCCTTCTCGCCGTGGATTATCGCCGTGCCCGTGTCCTGGCAGAAAGGCAGCTTGCCCTTGCATGCCACCTCGGCGTTGCGCAGGAACGTCAGTGCCACGTACTTGTCGTTGTCGCTCGCCTCGGGGTCGGCGAGAATCTTTGCCACCTGCTCGTTGTGCGAGCGGCGCAACAGGAAGTTTACGTCCCTGAAGGCTGCGTTGGCCAGCATTGTTAACGCTTCGGGACTTACTTTAAGGATTTCCTTTCCCTCAAATTCGCTTACCGACACGCCGTCTTTGGTCAAGAGGTAATACTCCGTGTCGTCCTTGCCCAACTGGAACATTGGGGCGTACTTGAATTCCGGTGTTGCCATAATGTTTTGTTGAAATTTGAATGACCCACACCAATCCTCCCGAAGAAGGGAGCTTGGCATGCATTGCCGTCATGGCTCCTTGCTGTTAGAGGCTGACGTGAGTGCTTATAATGTTTTTACATATATTTTTTATCTTCTGCAAAGTTATGCATTTTTCTTGAGAAAAGCCAATTTAAGGCAGTAAAACTTGCACCGGTTCGGGCACGTCGGAATGATGTAGATGCGCCGTTCACTTCCTTCCATTTACCATGCTGTTTATCCTGTCGGCCCATTTAGCTTGCTTTGCAACTATGTTACGCCGCATCTGTGCTAAGTAAGCGTCGGCGGCAGTCTTGTTGCTTGCCCGTGCTTCCTCGGCCACTTCTCTCATTATCCGCCTCAGCATTTCGTCGGTAGGCTCGTTGTCGGGACTGAACCTGTATGAGTTTAACTCTTGTTCTGACATAGCGAAGTCGGTTTCAAGATTATTGCGCCACGTCGTTTTCACACGTTTCCGCTGCGTATTACGCATTGCAAATATAAGTATTTTTCTTGAGAATGCACTTGTTTCAATCCTTTATTTTTCATTAATCGCAACGCAGACGGACACATGCTCGTAACTTATTGGTAGCCAGTGTCTTGCTGAAAGGTTGCCTTTCGGCTTGCGAAAGGTGGCCTTTTAGACGATGAAAGGTTACCTTTTGCCGCGCAAAAGGTAACCTTTCATGAAATTAAAAATTAACAGGTAAAAATTAAACTGCCGTTATTCGGCGTAGCAGAGTTGTTAATACCCGAATATATCCTCGGTGGTAAGCCGCTTTATCGGGCCTATTTTCTCCAATGCCTTCATGTCTAACTGTTTCTCGTCGCCGAGTATCAGGTAGCGGTAAGGCTTCTTGGCCATCGTCTCCTGCTCGAACTTCACCACGTCGTCCATAGTCAGCGAGGGCACTGTCTCGTAAATCTTCTTGCTCAGGCTGTAGTCTAAGCCCAAGTGCTTTGCGCCGATGTATGCGTTGATGATGCCTTCCTTTGTGGTGCGTTGCGTGGCGAGACGCTTCATCAGGGCCTGTTTTGCCAGGTCGAGGGCCTTCTCCGAGTGGGGTATCGTGTCGAGAATGCTGTTGAAGGTACGTATGCAGTCCATCATCTTGTCGTTCTGCGAGATGATGTATGTGTATGCGTATTCCGGCTCTCCCTTAAAGCTCGGCGTGGAGTATTCGGCGTATGCGCTGTAGGCAAGGCCGCGCGCCTCGCGCAACTCCTGGAACACCACGGTGTTCATGCCGCCTCCGTAATACTCGTTGAAGAGCGAGATCACGGGCTGCTGCTCGGCGTTCCATTGGCATCCCTCGTTGTGATACTGCACCATGTATATGTTCTTGGCGTCATACGGGGCTATGATCACCTCGTTTTGTGTAGTCTGCTGCTTCTCGTAGCGTCGTCCTGCAGGCGCGTCGGCCAGTGTTCCGTTAGTCTTGTGCAGGCGGTCTACGGTGGCGGTCAGTTCGTCAAGCTCCATCGGTCCGTAGTAAAGCACGCTGTGCTTGTAGCCCCTGAACGCCTTGATCATGTCTACCAAGTGCTGCGGATTCATCCCCTCAAGCTCTGCTTGCGACGGGATGTTGCGCGCGTTGTTGTATTCGCCGTACATGCCGTACTGCATCAGGCGGCTGAAGTTTGTGCCCTGGTCGAGCTTGTTGTCGGCGCGCGCCTTCAGTTCTACGCCTACATATTTATTATATGCGGCCGTGTCGACCCTTGCGTTGGCCAGGAAGTCCTCCATGAGAGCCATCGCTTCGGCCATGTTGTCGGCCAGTCCGTTGATGTAGATCATTGAGTTTCTCGTGCCTACGCCCACTCCGTAGTTGCAGGCAAGCGAGTAAAACTTCTGCTTGAGCTGCTCGGCCGTCATCTTGTCCGTGCCGAGATAGTTAAAGTAGTTAGCCGCGTAAGGCAGCCACTTGTCGCTCTCCTCGCCGAAGTCGAAGTAGTAGTCAAGCGTAAAGCGGCCGTTCTCGGTGTTCTTCACGTAGAGCACGGGTAGTCCGTTTTTTGTCTCCGCCTTCGTCAAGTCCTTGTCGAAGTCTACGAACTTCGGCTGTATCGGCTCCGTCTTCGAGTCGATTATCTCCTTGACGAACGCGCTCTGCAGGTCGCGGTTGGTGGGTATGGGCGTTATTTCTGGCTTGTCTATCTTCTTAAGTGTGGTGTCATTGCCTATTCGTTTGTACACGGCCACGTAGCCGTCGGTGAAGTGGCGGCGGGCAAAGTCAATGACCTGCTGTTTCGTTATGCCCGAAATACGGTCTAATTCGCCTACTGCGTCGCTCCATTTCTTCCTTGTTATGAAGGCGTCGGCCATCATGTAAGCACGGTCGTCGTTGCTTTCGAGGGCCTTGTAGTATTGCAGTTTCTTGTTGTTCACCACGGCCTTGATGAGGTTTTCGTCAAAGTCACCGCGCTTCAGCTTGTCTATCTCGCCGAGCATCAGGGCCTTTACGTCGTCGAGCGTCTGCCCCTCTTTCGGGTATCCTATTAATATCAATGCCGAATATTCGGCAAGCGTCATCGTCGCTGCGCCTCCGCCGAGCCACTTCATCTGCTGGTCGAGGTCAAGGTCGAACAGGCCCGCCTTGCCGTTTGACAGCATGTTGGCCACCACGCCGAGCGTGTCGGTTTGGTAAGAAGTTGCCCCCTTGAACTTCCAACCTAAGTATATGTTCTCCGCCTCCTGGCCTACTACGGTGGTGTCGGTCGGTGCTGTGCGGTCGGGTATCGGTGCGTATTCGGGCTGGGAGAGGTTTGTGCTGGGCTTCCACGAGCCGAAATACTTGTCGATTATGGCTATTACCTCGTCCGGATTAAAGTCGCCGGCCATGCATATAGCCACGTTGTTGGGCACGTAATATCGCTTGAAGTAGTTCTTTATGTTGACTATCGACGGATTTTTCAGGTGGTCTTGCGTGCCTATGGTTGTCTGCGTGCCATACGGATGACCGGGAAACAGCTTGGCCATGAGCGCGTTATACATCTTCTCCCCGTCACTCGCAAGCCCCATGTTATACTCCTCGTACACGGCCTCAAGCTCGGTGTGGAAGCCTCTGATTACCATGTTTTGGAAACGGTCGGCCTCTATGCGCGCCCAGTTTTCAACCTCGTTAGACGGTATGTCCTCAACGTAGCAGGTCATGTCGTTGCTCGTAAAGGCGTTGGTTCCCTGTGCTCCGATTGATGACATCAGCTTGTCGTACTCGTTGGGGATGAAGTATTTGGCCGCAAGTTGCGACAGACTGTCAATCCCGTGGTAGTAAGCGCGGCGGGCGAGCGAGTCCTTTATCGTGCGGTAAACCTCGAAACGGTTTTGTATCGAGTCGAGAAGCGGAGCCTCGGCGGCTGCGTCCGTAGTGCCGAACTGCCGTGTTCCCTTGAACATGAGGTGCTCAAGATAGTGTGCCAAACCCGTCGTTTCGGGCGGGTCGTTACGGCTTCCGGTACGCACGGCGATATACGTCTGTATGCGCGGTTTCTCGTTGTTTACCGAGAGATACACCGTCAGTCCGTTGTCCAACGTGTATATCCTGGTGGCCGTTAGGTCGCCGGGCACGGTCTGATACTTGTATTCCTTTGCCGCAAGCGGCAGCGCAATGGCGAGCAGTAATACAAAAAGTGCTGATTTAAACTTAACCATAAGGTATGTAATTTAAAGGTTGGAATTTAAAGAATCTAAAGAAATTATCACTCCGCTAACGCTTCGTTAGAAGTTAAAGCCAATAGTCCTGTACGTATCAACAATACATTTGGCTTCAGCCTCTTTAACCTCTTTGAACACACAAGACATTTGGCTTTGACTTCTTTAACTCCTCTAAATTCTTTAAATTCATTAGATTCTTTAACTTCTCTAAATTCTTTAACTTCCTAAATCGAGCTGGGCGAGGAATTTGTCAAGCGTCGCCCGGTCGACGTCTCCCATCGAAAACTCCTTTTCGGCATCGCGTCTTATCTCGTCAATCCACGCCGCACGGGCGGTCTTGCCTTGCTCGCGCATCGTCGTGAAATCATCTTCGGTAAGCTCGTCCTTGCCTAAATATTCTTTCATCAGGCTGACGGTAAACGTCCAAAGATACTCGCCGTACATGTCGTTATAGGCGTTGAAGATGTCGGCAAGCTCTCCGACACTGCCTATTATGCCGTACTTTATCTTTTCAACGATGCGCTCCTCCTCGGCGGCAGGCAGCAACAGCCCCGACAAGTCGCACCATTCGCCGGCGCCGGATGCGGCGCACTTGTCGCCGAACTCGTGCGACATGAGCACCTCGCCGATAAAAAGCTCGACGGCCATAGCATACAACCGCAGTCCGCGGCGCAACGACCTGGTGCTTATCTTGCAACCGTTGAAATCGTAAAAGGCGGCGTCTCCGCCCTGACTATCAAGCAGGCGGCCGAGCTCTTTGCGCCCTTCCATTATTCCGCTGACGGTAAACGGACTAAGCCAATCATAGTTAATCAGGCTCTTCTTAGCCGACGCCATCCTTACGTCGCGCCGCGGCCACTTGCTTATGTCACGGTAAAGGCCGACGGTTGCGATGTTCTTTCCCGGCACCAAAACCGTCTCACGGCCGTCGCCTATGACGTAACTGAACGGCAGGCAGTGCGTATCCGGGTGGTCGGCAATCTTGCCCATGCACATCGAGAAAGCGCCTATCGTGGCAGGAAGGAGCGTGTGCGAGCCGCTGGCAGTCTTCGTTCCACGCTCCAGCGTGCCGTAATGCACGGGCCCCATCTTGTACGCATGATTGCTGAAATTGGTCGCTGAGCCGGCGTTGTAGAAAGAAGTCATGCATCCGATGAGCAGCGAACTCTTATGATGGCTTGCCGAGAAAGGGCCGCAGAAGGCGGCGCAGGCCTCGCCGTTGGCCATGTACGTGTTGGCGAAAAACAGGCTGCTCTCGGCCGTGAAGCCATTGGTGAGCTGGCTGGCTTCGCCTACGTAGCAGTTGAACACCTTCGCGCTGTTGATCACCGAGGAACCGTCGGCGATTATGGAGTTCTCGCATATCACGCCCGAACCTATGTAAACGCTGTCTTCAGGCTCGGCGGCGAGGGTGCATCCGCTCAGCCTGCACGCCCCGTTCACTTCGCAGTTGTCGGCTATGTTGGTGTTGGTTATCTCGGTGGTGTTTACTATCCTTACCCTGTCGCCTATGGTGCCGGTGTCTTTCAGGCGTTGGTTTACGTCGTCGCGTATCACCGCCCTGAGTGCCGCCGAGAACTCCTTGTCGTCCGAGCGGGTTATCATCAGCGCTGCGATGTTGGCCGTCAGTCCTCTGAACAGCGTCACGTTGCCGCAGCCGGCCTCGTTGAGCACCGCTATCGTGTCGCCTTCGCCGAAGGTGGCCTCGGCCGTGGTCTCTATGATTGCGGTGTTGCCGATGTAGCACTCTTCGCCTATCTCATAGTTGTTGACGTGGCATCCTATGTTCTCTATCAGGCAGTTGTCGCCTACTGTGACGTTGCGCAGCGTGGCGTTGTTGACGCCCGAGTGTTTCATGAAGCCGTTGCCGGCCTCGATGTTCTTCTCGAACACACCGAGGTTCACCGTGCCGTAGAAGCTGACGTTACGTATGTAAGCCGGGCTGAAGTCGTCGGCCACGTTTACGGTAGTCCAGTTTTCGGCCTTGCATCCGTTCTCTTCGAGTATCGCTATCTCCTCGTCGGTAAGTAGTCTGTAGTCGTACATGGCGGTGGTTTTTAATTTCCAAATCCCGATTTAAACTTCCGTCGGGTATAAAAAGTCGTTATACGGGTATTTCTGAACGTGCAGTTCGCGTACCGACTTATATATTACGTTGCGCATTTCCTCGATGTTCGTCTTGTTCTTCGCCGATATGAAGAGGCAGTTGTCGCCGAGCTTCGCCATCCAGGTTTGCTTCAGTTCGTCGAGCGTAATGTTTTCCTTCGTGGCCGGGGTGAGGTCGTCAGGCTCCTTGTCGATCCACGTGTAGGCGTCTATCTTGTTGAAGATTATCATCGAGGGTTTGTCGGCGCAGCCCAAGTCCTTAAGCGTATTGTCCACTACGCTTATCTGTTCCTCGAAGTCGGGGTGTGATATGTCGACGACGTGCAGCAGCAGGTCGGCCTCGCGCACCTCGTCGAGCGTCGACTTGAACGAGTCTACGAGGTCGGTGGGCAGCTTGCGGATGAAGCCCACGGTGTCTGCCAAGAGGAACGGCAGGTTCTCTATGACCACCTTCCTCACCGTCGTGTCGAGCGTGGCGAAGAGCTTGTTCTCGGCGAACACGTCGCTCTTGGCCAGCAGGTTCATTATCGTTGACTTGCCCACGTTGGTGTAGCCTACGAGCGCCACGCGTATTAGCCGTCCGCGGTTCTTGCGCTGGGTGGTCTTCTGCTTGTCTATTTCGGCCAGTCGTTGCTTTAGCAGCGACATGCGGTTGAGGATGATTCGGCGGTCCATTTCGAGCTGGGTCTCGCCCGGTCCGCGCAGTCCCACGGAGCCTTTTCCTCCGCCCGAGCCGCTTCCTCCGCCCTGTCGTTCAAGGTGGGTCCACAGCCTCTGCAGCCTGGGCAGCATGTAGCGGTATTGCGCCAGCTCCACTTGCGTCTTGGCGTTGGCCGTCTGCGCGCGCATGGCGAATATGTCGAGTATGAGCGACGTGCGGTCAAGTATCTTCACCTTCAGCTCGTTCTCTATGTTGCGTATCTGCTTGGCCGACAGCTCGTCGTCGAATATCACCATTCCGATTTCCCTCTCGGCTTCCTCTTCGGCCATGATGTATTGCTTTATTTCCTCGAGCTTTCCCTTGCCCACGTAGGTCGTTTGGTTGGGGCCGCCCACCTTTTGCGTGAAGCGTTTCACGGTCACGGCCCCGGCCGTGTCGGCCAGAAACTCAAGCTCGTCGAGGTATTCTTTCGTCTTGGCCTCGTCTTGCTCCGGCGTTATCAGTCCCACGAGGACTGCCGTCTCCGCCTTGACTTCGGATATAACAAATTCTTTCATTCGTCGGTTTTACGTGATAATATTGTGTGTCTTACAGCCGCTTGCTCTCTATTCCCCGAGCGCAGCTTATCTTTGGCAAAGTTACATTATTTCCGTTAAACGGCAAAGCGAAAGGCCTCGATACATGTAGGCCTTACCACTTTTTTACCATTCTGATTGCAAAAGGATGCCTTTTACGTCGTAAAAGGTTACCTTTCGCCTTGCAAAAGGCCGTCTTTTGCATCGTAAAAGACGGCCTTTTATAACGCATTGAGCGTCAGCTTGTTGCGTTGGCGTTGCGAATACATGCCGCAAGCGGGCCTCAGGGGCCGCTCCGTAGGGCGTCTGAGGAGACACAGGGCTTTGCCCTGTAAGCAGCTTAGAAATATATTTTAAATCCGTGTTTTTCGTAAACGTTTACGTAGTTTTTTGACCGAAATACTTGTAATTTTTGACATAAGTCAGCTTTTTTGTCTACTTTTGCTCGCGTAATCAAAGGGATTTTCAGAATTACATGCTACATTGATACTAAAGACTAAGACATTCAAAAAGTAAGAAATTGCTCTGATGAGACATCAGGGCATTTTTTATTTTTGTACATTTGCACACGTTTTTACATACCGTCAGTATTTTACCATTATGCCAAATCTTTTCAGCAACATGGCCGCAAGGCTTAAGTCGGCTTGCCTGTCCGTGCGCCGCGCCCTCTCAAGGGTGGCAGCTTGGCAGCGCAAGGGGGTAACGGCCCAGCCTCTTTCAGCCGAAAGCCACGAGTGTCTTAACTGCCATACCGTGTTTACGGGCAACTTCTGCTCCCGTTGCGGCCAGTCGGCAGGCGTGTCGCGGTTTACCTTCAGGCACGCCATGCAGAAGACTCTCGAGGTGTGGGGATTAGGCAACCGCAGCCTGCCGCGCACGCTTTGGCACCTCGTTTACCGTCCCGGCTACATGATCGGCGACTATCTCGACGGCCGCCAGGCACCGTATTTCCCTCCCATTAAGATGCTCTTCCTCGTCACTACGGCGTATGTCGTCACGTTGCACTTTGTAGCCCCGGGCAAGCTGGAGCAGGCATATGTTGACGCTCGCACTGCCCTGACCGAACATAAGATAGACATTCCCGACGGCGAAGGGGCCTATCCTGCTAAGCGATACATTCTTGATGGGATGAATAACTTCCTCAATGCGTTCGACGAAGTTACCGGTTACTTCCAGCAGAATCATGCGTTGGAGCTAATCATTGCCCACAGCCTCTTCGCCCTGATAGCCATGCGCGTGTTCCGCAGGTCGCCTGTGCGCCCTAATATGAACCTTACCGAATGCTTCTTCGCACAGATACTGATAGCCAGCCAGCTTATGATGGTGTCGGCGGTGTGCATCGCCGTCACGCAGGGCAGCCGGTGGATTGATAACATGTACGCAATGCCTACATGGCTGCTGATGCTTATTCTTTTCTACGACTACAAGCAGCTCTATGGCTTCGGCCTGCTGCGCACGGCGTGGTACACCTTTAAGGTGCTTATCGGCTGGTGGCTGCTGATGTTCCTCCTGTTAGTCGTTTGGATGGCGGCAAGCGTTGCGTGGACGGCGATAATATAAAAACACCCACCCCAACCCTCCTGAAGGAAGGGGCTTGATATGCCTTGTTTAATGTCAAAAGCATTCTAAGCTCACTCCCTTCTGGAGTGTTGTGGTGGGTGTCTCATTAGTTCCTGAACGTCAGTCCGCCTTCTCCGGCGTCTACTACGATAGGCTTTTCCCTGTTCACCGTGCCGCTAAGCAGCTGCTTGCTCAGGTCGTTGAGCATGTATCGCTGTATGGCACGCTTTACGGGACGCGCTCCGAATTCGGGGTCGAAACCGGCCGATGCGAGGAAGTCTACGGCTGCCGGCGTCACGTCGAGCTTTACGTCTTGCTGCTCGAGCATGCGTTTCACGCCGTTGATCTGCAGGCGAACCACGTCGGCTATCTGCGTCTTGGTCAGCGGCAGGAACATTATCGTCTCGTCGATACGGTTCAAGAACTCCGGACGGATGGTCTTCTTGAGCATCTCCATTACAGTCTTCTTCGTCTTCTCGATAACGGCGTTGCGGTTGGCGTCGGTGATATGCTCGAACTCCGACTGTATGTACTGGCTTCCGAGGTTAGAGGTCATGATTATAATGGTGTTCTTAAAGTTCACCGTGCGCCCCTTGTTGTCGGTCAGCCGGCCGTCGTCAAGCACCTGCAAGAGGATGTTGAACACGTCGGGATGAGCCTTTTCGATCTCGTCGAACAGCACTACCGAGTAAGGTTTGCGTCTTACCGCCTCGGTAAGTTGTCCGCCCTCGTCGTAGCCTACGTATCCCGGAGGCGCTCCGATGAGCCGCGACACGCTGAACTTCTCTTGGTATTCGCTCATGTCGATACGCGTCATCATCGTCTCGTCGTTGAACAGATACTCGGCCAGGGCCTTCGCCAGCTCGGTCTTTCCCACGCCAGTGGTGCCCAGGAAGATGAACGACGCTATCGGCCTCTTCGGGTCTTGCAGGCCCGCACGGCTGCGGCGCACGGCGTCGCTCACGGCCTCAATGGCCTCGTCTTGTCCTATTACGCGCTTGTGAAGCTCGTCCTCGAGATGGAGCAGCTTGTCCTTTTCGCTCTGCATCATTCGCGTAACGGGTATGCCGGTCCAGCGGCTTACCACCTCGGCTATGTCGTCTGCGGTCACCTCTTCGCGTATCATGGCGTTGCCGTCTTGCGTAGAGCGCAGCTGTGCCTGTATGTTCTTGATGTCGTCTTCGAGGCGTCGCAGCGAGCCGTACCTTATCTCGGCCACGCGCTCATAGTTGCCTTCGCGCTCGGCGCGCTCTGCCTCGAAGCGCAGCTGTTCCATCTGCTGCTTGTCCTGCTGTATCTTGTTTACGAGTGCCTTCTCGCCTTCCCACTTGGCTCGGAAGGCCTTCTCCTTGTCTTTCAGTTCGGCTATGTCCTTGTCGAGCTGGGCTAATTTCGACGTGTCGTTCTCGCGTTTTATTGCCTCTCGCTCTATTTCGAGCTGTTTCAGGCGGCGGGTTATCTCGTCGAGTTCCTCGGGCACGGAGTCACGCTCCATGCGGAGCTTGGCCGCAGCCTCGTCCATCAGGTCGATGGCCTTGTCGGGCAGGAAGCGGTCTGATATGTACCGCTCAGACAGCTTGACGGCGGCTATGCACGCATCGTCTTGGATACGCACCTTGTGGTGGTTCTCGTAGCGCTCCTTCAGTCCGCGGAGAATGCTTATCGCGCTGAGTTCGTCAGGCTCGTCAACCATTACCGTCTGGAAACGACGCTCGAGAGCCTTGTCCTTCTCGAAGTATTTCTGGTATTCGTTGAGCGTCGTTGCGCCTATCGAGCGCAGCTCGCCGCGCGCCAGTGCCGGTTTAAGTATGTTGGCGGCGTCCATAGCTCCCTCGCCGCCTCCTGCCCCGACGAGGGTGTGAATCTCGTCGATGAAGAGTATGATGCGGCCCTCCGAGTTGGTCACTTCCTTGATTACGCTCTTCAGACGCTCCTCAAATTCGCCCTTATACTTGGCTCCGGCCACGAGGGCGCCCATGTCGAGCGAGTAGAGCTGCTTGTCCTTAAGGTTCTCGGGCACGTCGCCGCGCACAATCCTTTCAGCCAATCCCTCTACGATGGCCGTCTTACCGGTGCCCGGCTCGCCTATCAGTATAGGGTTGTTCTTAGTCCTTCGCGACAGTATCTGCAGCACGCGGCGTATCTCTTCGTCGCGTCCTATTACGGGGTCGAGCTTGCCCTGACGGGCCTCCTCTACGAGGTTCTTGGCGTATTTCTCAAGACTTTGGTAGTTTTCGTCGGCCGACTGCGACTGCACTTTCTGCCCCTGGCGCAACTCGTTTATGGCCGCACGCATTTCCTTCTCGGTGCATCCTGCGTCCTTAAGTATGCGCGATGCGGTAGAGTTGACCGTCAGCAGGGCGAGCAGCAGCGGTTCCACTGAGACGAACTCGTCGCCCATCTTGGCCGAGATGTCGGTCGCCCGCTGCAGCACCGCGTTAGAGTCGTTGCTCAGGTAGGGCTGTCCTCCCTGCACGCGCGGCAGACGGTTGATCTCCACGTCGAGCACGTTCTCCACCTGCGTGGCGTTCACGCCGAGCTTCCTGAAGATGAAGTTGGTTACGTCTTTGGCCTTCGCCATCACGCCTTTCAGCAGGTGAACAGGCTCTATTGCCTGCTGGCCGCCACTTTGTGCGGTGTTAACCGCTTCTTGTACGGCCTCTTGCGCCTTGATTGTGAATTTGTCGAATGTCATATTTTGTTCTCCTTTCTATTATCCCTTTACAATTTTTTTACCTTTCACATACCGTATTCTCAAAATCCGTGCCCGAGCTGCAAACATGACAATTAGTCATTGTAAAATGTCAAAATGTCATGTTTGAAACACTGTTTGATAACCTTTGCGTAAGTGCCTGATAATCAACGGTTTTATAAAAGGTAACCTTTCGCCTCGTAAAAGGTAGCCTTTTGCAGTCTGAAAGGATACCTTTTACGAGCCGAAAGGATGCCTCTTGGATTTCGGCCGATGCAGCCTGCGATTGGAGCGGATGGTGATATGTTTTGAAAAAACATAAACCCGAAATTTTGATTTTATGCATAAATATGCTAAATTTGCATCTATGTAAATAATCACTCGACATGAAGACACATCGGCATACATACCTATTATATATAAGTCGCGTCAGGTTCGTCGGATTGGCGGTCGTAGCGGCTTGCGTCGCAGTCGTGCTCGCGTCGTGCGGCGGTGGCAAGAAGAAGTACGTGATAGGCGTGTCGCAGTGCAGCGAAGACATCTGGCGCGACAAGCTGAACAACGAGTTGCGCGACGCAGCATATGTCTACGGTAACGTAGACGTGCGCATAGCGTCGGCCGACGACGTAGACAGCATGCAGGCGGAGCAGATCAACCGCTTCGTAGACGACGGCGTAGACATGCTCATCGTAGCCCCTAACCAAGTCAACTCGGTCACACGCCCGATAGCAAGGGCGTATGGCAAGGGCATCCCCGTGATATACTTCGACCGTAAGGCCGACGCAGACAAGTACGCCGCATTCATAGGTGCCGACAACGAGAAGATAGGGCGCACGATAGGAGAATACGTGGCCGCGCAGCTGAAAGGCCGCGGTACGGTGGCCGAGATCAGGGGCCTTCGAGGCTCGTCGCCGGCCATAGAGCGCAGCCGGGGCTTCAGGGCTGCGCTGAAAGAGCATCCCGGCATACGCCTCGTGGCCGCCGAAGACGGCAATTGGATGAAAGAGAGCGGCAGACGGGCGGCGGCTAAGATGTTTGCCGAAGGAGTGCGCCCGGATTACGTCTTCGCCCATAACGACCGCATGGCACTGGGCGCGCGTCAGGCCGCCGAGCGGCTCGGGATTGAAGACGGGATAAGGTTTGTAGGCATCGACGCCCTGCCCGGCAAGGACGGAGGCATACGGCTCGTGCGCGACGGGGTGCTCGACGCCTCGTATATCTACCCCACGCGCGGCGACCTCGTGATACAGTTGGCCCTTAACATACTCGAAGGCAAGCCCTATCAGCGCGACAATTACATGAAAGCCGCCCTCGTGACGCGCTACAACGCCGAGACCATGCTCATGCTGGCGGAGGAGATCATGCACATGAGCGGACAGCTTGAGGAGCTTCACGGGCGCTTGGACATGTTCTTCACGCAGTACAGTCATCAGAAAGTCTATCTGATGCTTAGCCTCGTTATCCTCGTGCTCGTGGTGGTGCTGTTCGCCGCAGTCTACCGCGCTGCCCTCGTAAGGCGACGCATTGAGCGTGAGGCTGCCTATGCGAAGTTGTCGTTTTTCACAGACCTGAGCCATGACCTGCGCACTCCGCTCACGCTGATTGTCGATCCAGTGGAGCGTCTTCTCGACGAAGGCGACGTCAGTCAGAAGCAGCGTTCCATGCTCATGACCGTGAAGCGCAACGCCGCGCTGCTGTTGAAGATGACGGGCGAGATACTCGACCTGCGCAAAATACAAGACGGCAAGATGACGCTCGACGTGAAGGAGTTCTGCCTGAGCGACAGCCTTAAGGCTTGGATCGACGGTTTCAGGCCGCTGGCGGCCAAGCACGAGGTGGAGATAAGCCTCGACGTGGAAGAGGGATTGACCGTCAGGGCCGATTATAATAAGGTGGAACGCATATGCTACAACCTCGTCAGCAACGCCCTGAAATACAACCGTCCCGGCGGAAGCATCACCGTCCGCGCCGTTGTTAGCGGCACGGACGTGGTGATAACCGTGGCCGATACGGGCATAGGCATGTCTGAAGAGAACCAAAAGAAGATCTTCGACAAATTCTTCCGCGTGGGCGGCGGAGGGGGAGGCACAGGCGTGGGGCTTGCCGTAGTCAAGGCCTTTGCCGAGCTTCACGGCGGCCGTGTGTCGGTGAAGAGCGTCGAGGGAGAAGGCTCCGAGTTTACCGTGGTGCTGCCGTCGGCTGCCGCCGGCGGGCAGACCGGCGCGGATAACGCCGCCGCAGGCACCCCCGACGTGGGCGGACAAGGAGCGGAGCAGACCGGAGGCTTCTTGGCGGAATACGATCATGTAGAGCCTCAAGGCGCGTTGTCGGCCACGCCGCCCGTGGCTGACGGGAGCGTAGCCGAACACGAGTCAGAGCCTGATGCGCCCTCTTCGTCACGTCCTCTCGTTCTCGTCGTTGACGACAACATTGAGGTAAGGCGATACGTATTGTCGCTCCTCGGCAACGAATACGACGTCTGCCAGGCTTCCGACGGCAAGGAGGGACTGGCCGTCGCGCTGAAAAACGTGCCCGACCTGATAATTTGTGACGTGCTCATGCCCGTGATGGACGGTCTCGAAATGTGCCGTCGCGTGAAGCTGGCCACGGCCACCAGCCACGTGCCTGTCATCTTGTTGACGTCGCAGGCACTTGCAAACCAGCGCGCCGAGGGCTACGACTGCGGTGCCGACGCTTACATCACGAAGCCCTTCAGCAGCAAGGTGCTGCTGTCAAGGGTGCGCAACCTGCTTGAAAACCGCAAGCGTCTGAAATACATCTACGGGTCGGCCGGAGAGCAGCCCATGACCGACGGCGGCGATGCCGACAGCCGATTCATGGCCGACTTCAGCCGCATCGTGATCGAACGCCTTGCCGACTCCGACCTTACCGTAGAGACTGTGAGTGCCGAACTCGGCCTTAGCCGCGTGCAAATGTACCGCAAGGTGAAGCAGCTTACGGGTCAGTCGCCTGTAGAACTGATACGACTGACGCGCCTGAAGCGTGCCGAGTATCTGCTGAAAACCACCGACAAGACCGTCTCGGAAATATCATACGAGGTCGGATTCTCCTCGCCGTCGTACTTCTCTAAGTGCTTCCGCGACCAGTTCGGCCGCGCCCCGGGCGACGTAAGATGACCGCCGGCCACGCGTAGGCTTGGCCGGTCGGTTGCCTGCAGCCCCTTGTGCTCTGTGTGGGGAACTGCAGGCATGTTCGTGTTTGTGCCGCCACGTCGTCCTGAAGTTTTCCTAACGGTGTTTTTCCAGTTCTTTTCCGCGTGGAGTGTAGTTGTTTTTTCGTGCGTAGTCTTATGTTCCAGGCTGGTTGCCTTCAATGTCCGTTTTTTTGTAAATCGTGAATCATTTTTATCAGTCGGGGCTTTTCTTTATTCTGCATGGTTTACGTTATCGGCATGATTAACAACGCACTTTGTCTATAAAACGCTGTTTCATGCTTATATCCTCTTGTTCTTCTTGTACCAAACTGCATTTTAAGCATGTTTCGCTTGTAATAATAAAAATCGTTCTAAATATATTAATTTTGTTTCATGAACGTTTTTTTTATACTCAATGAAACATAATTATAACCGATATTCATGAATGTAGAATACTTTTGCACACCGTTAGCGGTCTGGTGAGACCCTATTAATGACGTTCATGAAGCTACCTTAAAAATATAGGAATATAAACAACCCAAATAATAATTTATTCGTATGAAAACGGAAACAAAACATTTGCTGACTTGCAGGAATGTAATGTCTGCATTGTTCCTTTCGGCCACATGCATGGCCGTCAGCGCACAAGAGCAGGGTGAAGGAGGAAGTTCGTCGTCAAGCAAGGAAGAAGGCAACCGCAACGTGATGCTCAACGCTGCGAGTGCCAACGGGCCGCGCGAGATACAGATAGGCCTGCCTTCGGCCGACGTAAATGTCTTGGAAAACGGCGTTCCCGTGACTTACGCTACCAATCCGCACAGCGTAAACTCGCTGTGGCGCTCGGATGCGAGCCTCAGTCACGTAGGTCTGTTGAAGATATCAGAGACCGCCATCACCACGGGCAACATCGGTTACGCCGTAAACTCGTTTACGCAGCTCGGGCAAAAGGGCTTCAACGGCACGCTCAACTACAAGAGCACACACTTCGGCATGCAGGAAATCTCGCTCAACTTGAACGGCGAGATAGGCTGCGGCAAAGGTTGGTATTACAGTACGAGCATGTATCAGGACTTCGACCCGGGTACGTTTAAGATAAAGTCTACTCCCTTCCAGGACCGCACGCAAATATATAAAGTGGCCCTGACCAAGCGCTATAACGACGACCGCGGCGAGCTTACGGCCATGTACCATTACAGCAACAGCCATCCTATTTACACTTATGCTACGCAGTCTGCGCCGTTCGTTTACGTGGGCGACGGCAGCGTTAAGGAGTTCGGCGACTTCAAGCTGGGTACCACGTCGTTTCTACCTACCGACAATGATATGGTCTACCGTGACATGCGCACGGGCGAAGTGAAGACCACCAACCTGTATGACGCGACGCGTAACATTGGCAGCGAGTTTACGCTTATGAACAATTATAAGTGGGACAACGGCCTTGAGTGGAAGACGATAATGAAATACGACCACGCCACGGGCGCGTTAGTGTATCAAACCCCGATGTCGCTCGACCAGAACACCGAGGGCATCAACTACATGTACGAGGCCGCCGACGGCAGCATGCAGCCGTATCAGGGGCAGTACGTGCAGAGCCGCATGTCGTGCCTTAACAGGGGATACATAGACGAGTTCATGTTTACTACGGAGCTGTCGAAGCGTTTCAGCACGGGCACACTGCGCGTCGGACTGAACGAATGGTATTACGACGTAGACTATACGTCGAACACCACGATGTACGATCAGTCTGTGCCGGCAGACGGCAGCTATCCCGTGCGCCTGTTCAACCCCGACTATGCGTCGTCGGCTACGCGCGTTTACGGCGGCAACGGATATTTTTATGATTTCAACAAGAACGCCTCGGAGTATTACAACGGCCGCGAGAACAAGCTCGCCGTGTACGCCACGCACGACTGGAACATCACCGACTACCTGAACGTGTATTACGGCGCGCGCCTTGAGTGGCAGTCGCTAAGCGGCGAGAACGCCGCCGTGCGCAACGCCGCCGGCGAGTACGTGAACCGCTTCGCCAACTATAATCTCGGCGCTACGGCCGCCGATGGTACGAAGATAGCCCCGACTCCGCTGGACTACGACTGGTTTAACTACGCCTTTACGGCAGCCGCCACCTATAAGCTGACGAAAAATTTCGGTTTCACGGGCGACTTTACGTACATCACCCAGCACCTGCGCCTTGAGAATTTCGCCTCGGCCACGCTGCCCAACACGGGCCGCATATCGGTGCCTCTCGGCCGTGTCGGCGTATATTACAACAATTCTTGGCTGAGCCTTACCTCGCTCTTCTCTTACATCTCGAAGACGAACAATAACTCAACTCTCAACTTACAGCACGTGACAGCGAGCGGAAACAACGAGATAGTGGCCGCTCCGCTCTCTTACGACATCAAGACACTGGGCTGGACCACCGACGTTGAGGCCCGTCCGTTCAAGGGATTCGACATACACTTCCTTTTCACTTATCAGAAGCCGACGTATAAGAAGTATGAGACTTCGGTTACGTTCAGCGACGGCTACGTAGGCTCCATCAACGCAACGGGTAACATCGTGGCCGAGATTCCCGAGGTGATCATAGAGATAGACCCGAGCTACATGATCACCGACGACCTGAAGATATGGACCAGCTTCCGCTATTTCAGCAAGACTTACGCCAACCTTAACGACGCTTACTACTTCAACGGACGCTGGGAGACGTTCGGCGGGCTCAACTGGCAGGTGAACAAGCGCCTGTCGCTCGGCTGCACGGTGGTCAACTTCCTCAACCAGACAGGAGCCAAAGGCACCATTGCCGGAGCCGAGCTTATCAGCAAGGAGGAGGCCGGCAAGTATGCCAACCACGTAATGACGGGCAGCTACATCCGTCCGTTCACAGTGGAGTTCTCGGCCAGTCTGAAGTTCTAAGCCATGCGCGCAGCGGCTGCAAGACCGTAAGATTTTGAGGTGTTAGGTTGTAAGGTAACAAGAATTTAGGCAGGATTTGATGTTGCAGGCCTGTGTGGTCGGCGCGGTATGAGCGCCGACCCGCAGCCGCCCGGCCTTGCACCCGTAAGCGCACATAATGTAACAGGATGCCCATTTAGGCCCTAAAAGGTTGCTTTTTACGCTCTAAAAGGTTATCTTTGACAAGCTGAAAGGCCTCCTTTTGCAATGCGAAACACAACAGTCTGATTATCAGACGCTTATATTTTAAATGGGAAATCGTGAAAACAATTATTTTAAACAAGGTAAAAATGAAGACTATATCTTATTTGATAACGGCG
>CALUFN010000017.1 GCA_944319945.1 uncultured Prevotella sp. | reverse complement strand
TTGAAGAAGTGCTTGCCGTTGAGCAGCAGCTCGTCTACGTACTTGCCGTTGACGTATATCTCGCCGTTGTCCTTAAGCTCAACGCCCGGCATCTGCTGTATAAGGGCGTCGAGCATCGAGCCTTCGGCCAGCTGGAAGGCGTCGGCGTTGTACACCAAAGTGTCGCCCTTGTAGTAAAACTTCACCTTCGAGGCTGTCACCACCACTTCATTCAGCTTCTTCGACTCGCGCGTCAGCGTGATCTTATAAGGCAGGGTGTACTCGTATTCGCGCTTGCCGAGCGTCGTCAGGTCTACGTTCACCACCGTCGGCTCGTAGCCCAAGCACGTCGTGGAGATGATGTATTTACCGCGCGGCAATGTAACCCTGAACATGCCCGTATATGTAAAATTCTCGCCGGGCTTACCATCTATCACCTCACCATAACCGCCATCGGATACTGTCAAAGTGACGTAAGAGCTATCGGCCGCGTTCAATACGGTCACCGAGGCGTTGTTGATTGGCGTGGTCATAGGTGAATCAACGACGTATCCGTACAACGTCACGTCGTCGTTTTTAGCAAATCCGAACAAAGTAAGTATGAACAATCCGACAAACAATAATAAAAAGCGTTGCATAGGATGTATATTTATGTTAAACCAACAATTTAAATTATTAAGATTACGGGGGGAGAACGTGTTTCATTAGGTTTTATTTCTTTTCTTATCGTATCTCAGCATGAGGAAATCATCGGCATGTTCCTTAAACAAGGAGCACGTGTCCTGCTCGCGTCCGGCTTTCTCGTTATTTATGCGGCGGTAAGGGCAGCCGCCGTCTCTTCTGTACCTCCGCGAGTCATGCGTCTGCTCAGATCCGTCTACCGTTATTTGGACAAATGATATTTTCAGGTCTTCAAACAGCGACGCCTTGTCGGGTGTCAGCAGATAGCCGTTGGTTATCATTCCGGCCTTATAGCCAAGCCCCAAACCGAGCATACGCCTCGACAGTGACACTACCCGGTCAAAAGCCAAAAGAGGCTCGCCGCCAAACCACGTAACATGCAGATTGGTGACACAAGCATGCTTTTTGATGAAGGTGATGACATTATCCTCAACCTCGTCGGTCATGTAAAGAGCCTTATGCGACGACTCAAAACAATAAGGGCAAGCAAAATTGCAAGCCAAAGTCGGATTAAGCGTCAGCGTAAGATGGTAAGGATTAAAGCGGCGCGCAAGCATGTTTGCCTTAAAGCGGTTATGCTCGAGCTTGTCATCTACGTCTAAGACTTTCATCTTACGCAACGTCTAAATAGTGTCAACGTCTAAATTTTCTAAAGAGACACTGCCTTTTTGAGCCCCCACTATACGTTCATACACGTTGTTGTCCAACTCGGCAAAGCTGTTGGACAACGGCGCATAAAGGAAATATCTTCCATTGCGCTCAAACGCATAGACATATTTCGAAAGTTCGAGCATGCTCAAAAATAATAGGGATGGCAGTAATTCTCAGCACCTGTACCTGAAGTGCACTTACCGCTGTCATAATCTGTGCATGCAGTGTAAGAATAAGAAACACAATTGTAACCACCCAAAGTCTCTTCAAGCTCCTTGCGGAGCAGTTCTTCGCTCTTAGGCTCTTCTATGAGCCTGATTTTCTTAAGTTTTGTTGCCATATTATTTATTTTAGTTTAAAAAAATATAAAAGTACAAATTTCATGGCAAAAAAACAAAAATAACAGTATTTACATCAAGAATTTAACAATAATTACACAACCGTCATGCAATGAATCGAAAAGGCATGCGAACAGCCGGAGTGCGTCGTATTTCTGATGATTACGACGCACCCCGGCCGTAGCCGCTAAATACATTCTACCGTATCTTAAGTACGGGGGCTATGTCGTTCAGCTTGGCGGGCAACACGGCCGTAAGGCCTTCGGCCGTGCGGGTAAACTCCACCCGGCCGTAGCCCAGCAGTTCCACCTCTTTCACCTCCATATCGCCGGCCTTGCCGCCTTCGGCCAGCGACTTCACCGTGAGCTTGCCGTCTTCCGGCCATCCGAGGGCTATGGCGTATAGAGCGTCGGGCTTGCTGGTAAACCTTATCTCGTCGGCCCCGGCCTTGCTGTAAGAGCCTTCGTTGAAGCCCTGGGCATTGAGCGGTATGTCAGAGTCGGCCACGGGGCCTTCGCCGAACACGAGCCACGGGCGCGTGTCATAGACAGCCTCCTTGTTGACAGCCATCCAGTCGCCGAACTCGTTGAGTATCTTCTCTTCCTTCTCGTCAAACGTGCCGTCGGCCCTCAGCGGCACGCTGAGCAGCAGATTACCGTTCTTGCTAACGATGTCGGCCAGCAGCTTGACCACATACGCTGCCGACTTATAGCCGTTGCCCTCGTAGATGCTCGTATTGTAATGCCAGCCGCCTATGCACGAGCACGACTGCCAGGGGCGGTCTATTATCTCGTTGGGCGCTCCGCGCTCCACGTCCCACACCAAGCATCGCTTCTGCTCGTCGGTGAGTATCTTGCCGAACATCACGGCTTCGAGCCGCCCGTCGTGGGTGGCCATGTTATGGTTGTAGAAATGCGCGGCTATCTTCAGGCCTGCGTCGCTGAACGGATAGAATGGCACTCCGGTAACGTCGAAGTAAAGCAGGTCGGGATTATATCGGTTGATTACGTCGAGCGTGCGGTTGTAGAAGTTGGTGCAAAACTCCTTCGTGGGCAAATTGGCTCCCCCGCCCCACGCCCACTGGCTGTGGATGGCGCCGTTGTCCCACGAGTTTTCGCTCAGCGGATGATTTTGCGCGTAGAGGTCTTGCGGGTCATAGCCTTCCCACCATTTGCCCTTACCGTCTTCCTTAGTCAGCCATCCGTCGTAGGGCACGCCCTTCTTCGGACCTTTGGTGTCGTGCCGGCGCGACGGCTCGTAGAATATCCAGGCGTGGTCGGCGTGCAGGCTTACGCCGAAATAGAGGCCGTGCTTGCGCGCGGCGGCGGCCCATTCGGCGAGTATGTCGCGCTTGGGGCCCATGTTCATCGAGTTCCACGGCTGGTATTTGCTGTCCCAAAGGTCCATGTTGTCGTGGTGGTTGCCAAGCGCGAAGAAGTACTGAGCGCCTATCTTCTTATAAAACTCCACGAGCTTGTCGGGGTTCCACTTCTCGGCTTTCCACAGCGGTATGATGTCCTTGAAGCCCACTTCCGACTGGTGGCCGTAGTGCTCGGCGTGGTACTTGTACTCACGCGTGTCCTCGATGTACATAGACCGGGCCATCCAGTCGCCCGTGCCTTCTACGCACTGCGGCCCCCAATGCGCCCAAATGCCGAACTTCACGTTGCGGAACCACTCCGGCACCTGATACTGCCCTAAAGACTCCCACGTAGGTTCAAACTTTCCTTTCATCATAGGTTCGTCGGCTTCAGACACCGTCACCTTGTAAGTCTGTGCCGACAAAGGCATCGCCATCACGAGCAGGGATGCCAGTAAGAAATTGCATTTCATCGTCTTTTTGGTCATTGATTGGTTAACGTAGTGCAAATATAACGTTTTTTATCCAATCTTCAAACAGAGTCTCTCGGATTTAGTTATTTTAACCAATAAATCATTAACAACACTTAACGCCAAGACATAATTTCACAAGCCACATCGCAACATGCGGCCAAACGCGCCCTGAAAGGCGGCATATTACAAAGCAAAAGGTTACCTTTCGTCGTGTGAAAGGCAACCTTTTACATCGGCTTCAGACGTTCCGCCCGAAGCCATTAGATATCAGCATGTTACGCATGAGACGGCCTGCCGATTCCCGGCGGCCTGCCGCCGGGGCGACACTACGTATCTTTTAACATCATTAAACATTGATGCCGTCTGTGCTACGGGCCATGCGCCGCAATGCAGCCGTCACCATTTGCCTATGTCGGCCGAGGCCTCCACGCGCCTCTCCACGTCGTCTGGAAGCGACGGGAAGAAGTCGATACCCGTGATGCGCTCCACCTCGTCCACCGTGTTCACGTAGTCTCCTTTCGGGCGGTTGCCTTCCGCGTTCTTATATATGAAGCCTATCGCCTCAGGCTTATCACCCAAGCGGAGCACTACCTTGAAGAATGCCTCCGGCACTACTACCTTGTTCTTGCCTATCGTCTTATGCTTGCCCTTGTACAGCACTGGGCCGCATACCACGTAGACGCAGCCGTATTTCTCGGCCCAACCCCTGCAAGCCATCTCCATCTCGTTCCAGTCGCCACGGTTCAGGTTGCCGTTTTGCGGGCACATGTTGGTGAAAAGAAACGACTCTTGCATGGCCTTCTTGCTGAACTTGTTGTCGGCCGCAGGGCACATGTGCCCGCGGTCGTAGCCCGACCCGTAATAATCAGAGTCTTCGGCGCGCGGAGCCGGCACGTCGGTATCGGCCTCAAAGTCTACGCCGTCGCGCTTGGCGGGTCCTGAGGTGCGGTCGGCCGTCAGGCGCCAGGCCACCCAGTTGGGCAGCTTCGTCGTCTTGTTGTACGACAGCGTGTAGCCGGTGCGCCTCAATATCTGCTCGGGCGTGCCTTCGGGAGAGGCCTGCATCTGCAGCTCTACGTCATCTGCGGCGTTCGCGCCGGCCTCACCCGACTCTGACTCTGGGCCGTCACCGTCACCCATTTCATTCATTAACTCGTCGCCGATTGCGCCGACGAGCGGCTTGTTACGCTCTATGAAGTCGCACGAAGCTGCAGCGACCGCCAAGCATAACCATAATACACATACTTTCAACTTATTCATAATGTCGGCGAAAATAGCTATTTTATCCATTACAAACAAGAAAATCGGACTCATATTACAGCTTTCGCCGTAAAATGAGTCCGACTTCTTATTATTACGCCTTATGACGTGCGTCTAAAAGACAGGCAAGAGGTCAAGGCCTCACGGCCTGCCCGTTACCGCATTACACAGGCATGTTGACGCGTCCGTAATTGTACATTTTCAAAACGTTCACACAATACTTGTTGAACTTCTTGCTGTCAATGATCCTGTTAACAATCTTTTTCATAATCTTTTTACCTTTCTCATTTTAGTTCTACATGTAGGATGCTTCTTCACATCCTGTTATCCTTTTCTCTTATTTCTGATGCAAAGGTAATACCATTTCAGCCACGCTGTAACTTTTTGATGCCTGAAATTCGATTTTTGCTCTTGTATTTTGACCTGCGTCAAACAGATTGATTTACATCAACCAAATAGATGCACGACGACTGCCAAGCGTGTCAGCCTGAAGCTGACAAAACCGTCAGTCTTGCTAACTTGCCTACCGGCAAAGGCTGCCGCAAGGCATGAATACCTGTAAAAAACCTTGTTTTTATTTGCTATTTACGGACGGTTGTAGTATTTTTGTGCAACAATACGACGATATGGGAAACAAATACTCACTGCCGCCGGAGTGGGCGGAGCAAAGCGCCATCCAACTGACATGGCCGCACGGAAACACAGACTGGCGCGAATACCTCGACGACATCAACGCCGTCTACGTAGAAATGGCCGACGCCATAACACGACACGAACACCTGATAGTGGCGACACCCGAGCCTGAAAACGTCTTGGCGCAGCTCGAAAAACGGCTTACCGAAAGCCAATTGGCAAAAGTGACATTACACAAATGCCCCACTAACGACACTTGGGCGCGCGACCACGGCTTCATAACGCTGACGGGCGACGGGCAGCCGCGCCTGCTTGACTTCCGCTTTAACGGCTGGGGCGAAAAGTTTCCGGCCGACCTCGACAACGCGATCAACCGCAGCTTATATATAAATAAGGTGGTATGCGGAGAGTATGAAAACCACGACGACTTCGTGCTTGAAGGCGGTTCGATAGAAAGCGACGGCCGAGGCACGGTGTTTACGACAAGCCAATGCCTGCTCGCGCCTCACCGCAACCAACCGCTGACGCGCACAGAAATAGAACAGCGGCTTAAGGAATACCTCTGCGCCGAACGCATAATATGGATAGACCACGGCCGACTGGAAGGCGACGACACCGACGGACACATCGACACGCTCGTCAGGACGGCACCCTGCGACACCTTATTATATATACGCTGCACGGACGAAAGAGACAGCCATTACGGCGAACTAAGGCTTATGGAGGAACAACTGAAAACGTTTAAGACCATCGACGGACGCCCTTACAGGCTGCTGCCTCTACCCATGCCGCACCCCGTCTACGACGGAGACGACCGCCTGCCAGCCACATACGCCAACTTCGTGATAATCAACGGAGCCGTGATCTACCCGACATACGGCCAACCCGACAACGACGCCGAGGCCGCACGAGTGATAGGAGAGGCATTTCCCGGGCGCGAACTGATAGGCATCGACAGTCTGACCGTCGTAAGGCAGCACGGCTCCCTGCACTGCTGCATGATGCAATTTCCGAAAAATTAAGCAACAAACATACATCCCCAATCCTTCCGAAGGAAGAGAGCCTAATTACCACTTTTAGGTATTTCTTCTTTTTAAAACGACATTCAGTCACCTCACTTCGAGAGGGTCGGGGTGGTTTTATAATGAACATGGTATGAAAATAGGAATAATACAACAACACAACACAGCCGACCTAGACGACAACATGCGCCGTCTGGCCGAGAGCATAAGGGCAGTTGCGGCCGAAGGAGCTGAACTGATAGTGCTGCAAGAGCTGCACAACTCACTGTATTTCTGCCAAGTAGAGAGCGTTGACAACTTCGACTTGGCCGAGACTATACCGGGAATATCAACCGAATACTTCGGCAAATTGGCAAAAGAACTCGGCGTGGTGATAGTGGCTTCGCTGTTCGAGCGACGCACGGCGGGGCTTTACCACAACACGGCCGTAGTAATAGAGCGCGACGGAAGCATTGCCGGCACGTACCGAAAGATGCACATCCCCGACGACCCTGCATATTACGAGAAATTCTATTTCACGCCGGGCGACATCGGTTTCCTGCCTATTGACACGTCGGTAGGACGGCTTGGAGTGCTCGTTTGCTGGGACCAATGGTATCCGGAGGCCGCCCGCCTCATGGCATTGCGCGGTGCCGAGATGCTGGTTTATCCTACGGCTATCGGATACGAGTCTACGGATAGCGAAGCCGAACAGCAGCGCCAGCGCGAGGCTTGGACTACAGTGCAGCGCGGACACGCCGTAGCCAACGGTCTGCCCGTAGTGGCGGTAAACCGCGTTGGGCACGAGCCTGATCCATCGGGACAAACCAACGGAATACAATTCTGGGGCAGTTCGTTCGTGGCAGGACCTCAAGGCGAGATGCTCTTCCGTGCCTCAAGCACCGACGAAGAGCGCGCCGTAATAGACGTCGACCTTAAGCACAGCGAACAGGTACGCCGCTGGTGGCCCTTCCTGCGCGACCGTAGAATCGACGAATACGGGGATATCATACGGAGGTTTATTGATAATTAATGATTAACGGTCATACGGTTATGCGGTAATTAAGGTAATAAGGTTAGTCAATGCTCACTATCCCCTATATCCGTATAACCGCACAACCGCATACCCAAACAACCTTAAACTTATGCTGTCCATCCTTCTCATTCCATTTATCGGCACGGTTGCAGGCTCGGCTTTCGTGTTTTTCATGAAAGACAAGATGCCGCCGAAAGTACAAAAATCGCTCTTAGGCTTCGCCTCGGGAGTCATGGTAGCCGCTTCAGTATGGTCTCTACTCATACCGGGCATGGACATGTGCGCCGACATGGGCAAGATGTCGGTCATACCGGCGGCCGTAGGCTTCCTGGCAGGAATGGCATTCCTGCTGCTCATAGACCGCATCACGCCCCACCTCCACATAGGCAACGCGAAGCCCGAAGGCCCACGCAGCCGCCTTTCCCGCACCGCAATGCTCTCTCTCGCAGTGACGATACACAACCTGCCCGAGGGCATGGGCGTGGGTGTCGTGCTCGCCGGAGCGTTGCAGGGAGAAGCCCATATCAGCACGGCGGCGGCAATGGCTATGGCGCTAGGCATAGCCATACAGAACATTCCCGAAGGGGCTATCATCTCGATGCCGATGCGCGCCGAGGGCAACAGCCGCCTGCGCTCGTTCACTATGGGAGCATTAAGCGGAATAGTAGAGCCGGTAGGCGCGCTGCTCGTGGTGTTGCTGGCTTCCGTCATCACGCCAGCCCTGCCCTATCTGCTGGCTTTCGCCGCAGGAGCCATGCTCTACGTGGTGGTGGAGGAACTGATACCCGAGATGTCAGAAGGGGAGCACAGCAACATCGGCACCATTGGTTTTGCCGTAGGCTTTACGCTGATGATGATATTAGACGTAGTGTTAGGGTAAGACGACGGATGTCAGACAAAAACATATAAACATGCTAAAGAACAAAAAAACTATGCTGTCGGCTTGGTGGTTCGTGCAAGGCACAGCCTATATAGCCAAGTTCGCAGCAGGACTTATCAACGACGGCAAGCCCTTGATATGGGCCGTAACCTTCGGCATAATACTCTGCCTCGGGGCCTATCTAAGGCATAAGGGCGAGCAGCTGAAACGCATAGCCGACATGATACTGCTGGCCTACTCGATGTCTTTCGCCGTCGTCGCCTACTTATTGGTAAGCGCGATGAGGCCGGAATTATGGGTTGCGGCGGCATTTACCGTAGTGGCTGTATCGAATGTCGTATTCGGCGGCATGGCCGTTTTCTACAAGCCGAAACACGACCAGCAATAAGGCGGCGTGCAAAAGGTTACCATTCGGAGCGTAAAAGGTTACCTATGACATGACAAAAGGCGGCGTTTTGCAATGCAAAATGCCGCCTTTTATATTATAGTCCTTATATCGTTGGGTATCAACGCCTTACAAACTAGGAGTGTATTATCGGCCGTCATTGCCGCACTCAGGCTCCACATACCTGCCGTTAACCTTCAGAGGCTCAAGGTGGAGGCTGATATATGTGCCCTCGCCGAACTCCCTGCGCAGGCGGTGCTCTATGCAAGTGGCACGGCGGTGAGCCTCATAGAGGGTGATGTCGCCGGGCATTCGCAGGTGCATCTCAATCGAGATGCGGTTGCCTATGCGGCGAGTGCGTATGTTGTGTATGCCGCTCACGCCGGCCTCACGCTCGGCTATCTCCTTTATCTTCCGCTCTACGTCGTCGGGCAGGCTCTTCTCAAGCAGCTCGTCTGACGCCTGCTTCATTAACGCAACAGCCGTCTTCACGATGAAGACGCTCACCACTACGGCCGCGATAGGATCGAGCACGGTCCAGCGTTCGCCGAAGAATATCGCACCGCCGATGCCGAGGGCCGTACCTATCGACGAGAAAGCGTCGCTGCGGTGATGCCAAGCGTTGGCCACGACGGCCTGTGACTGAGCCTCACGCCCCACCCTTACGGTGAAGCGGTAACACCACTCCTTAGCCACGATGCTGATCAGTGCCGCCCACAGGGCTATCATGCCGGGCTGCGGCAACACCTCGCCGCGCAAGGCGGCGACTATCTTCTCGGCTCCGCCGTAAAGTATCATGACGCCAACGGCGAGCAGGGCGAGACCGATGAAGGCCGTGGCCAGTGTCTCATATTTGCCGTGCCCGTAGTCGTGGTCGCTGTCTTGCGGCTTGTTGCTCAGCTTTACGAACACTATGACCACTACGTCGGTAATGAGGTCGGAGAGCGAATGCACGGCGTCGGCTATCATGGCCGACGAGCGCCCCATTATGCCGAAAGCGAACTTTAGGGCTACGAGCAGCACGTTGATCACGCTGCCAAGCACCGTGACACGATAAATCTTACGTTCACGAGTATCCATGATTCTTATTATTTAAGATTATAACTCAGACCTATTCCTTCTTGCCGAACTCAGGGTCTATCTTGACGAACGCTGCCACGATGAACGTCATCGAGCAAAGCAACACCACGATGACGAAAAACCAAAAGTAGCCCACAAGCTCTTGCAGCCAACCAGCCACAAGGCCGGGAATCATCAACGAGAGTGCCATTATGCCGGTGCAAAGGGCGTAATGCGACGTCTTGTATTCACCCTGACTGTAATAAATAAGGTAGAGCATGTAAGCCGTAAATCCGAAACCATAGCCGAACTGCTCTATGAATACGCAAACATTGATGAGCATGAGGTTTGACGACATGACGTAACTGAGGTAAACATACACGATGTCGGGCAGCGATATGGCGCACACCATAGGCCAAAGCCAGCGCTTGAGGCCGTCGCGCCCGGCAGCCATTCCGCCGAGTATGCCGCCTAAGGTCAATCCCACCACGCCCACGGTGCCGCTGACAAGGCCGTACTCTTGCGGCGAAAGGCCCAGTCCGCCGTTGCTTCCGCTGTCTATCAGGAACAGCGACGATATCTTGGCAAGCAGCCCTTCGGGCATGCGGTAACACAGCATGAAGAGCATGGCCCACCAAGTCTCCCTAACGGGAAACTTGGTGAAAAACGTCTTTATGCTATGCCACAGCTCGGCAAACACCTTGCATGCGCTCATGTTGCGCCGCTTACGGTCAGACACGGGGACGGGCAACACGAAGCTGTGCCACAGCCAAAGGGCGATGAACAATCCCGTAACGCCGTAGAACATCAGGCTCCACGAATAGCGTATGCTGCCGCGGAATATCACCTGCAGGTTGCCAGCCACCATTATCAGGAAGCCTTGCCCGAAGATTGTGGCCAGTCGGTAAAACGTGCTACGTATGCCTACGAACCACGCCTGCTTGTGCTGGTCGAGACCGAGCATGTAAAACCCGTCGGCCGCAATGTCGTGCGTGGCACTGCAAAACGCCATCAGCCAAAAGAAGCACAGCGTGCCCTGAAGCCAAAAATCGGTAGGAATGGTGAAGGCTACGCCGCCGAACGCCGCGCCGACAAGCAGCTGCATGGCTATTATCCACCAGCGTTTGGTCTTTATTATGTCGACAAACGGGCTCCACAGCGGCTTGATGACCCACGGCAGGTTGAGCCACGAAGTGTAGAAAGTGATCTCCGCATTGGTAAGCCCAAGCTGCTTGTAAAGCACGAGCGAAATGGTCATCACGGCCACGTAGGGCAGCCCTTCGGCAAAATAAAGCGAAGGCACCCAGCTCCATGCGTTCCTGCTTAATCTGTTGTTCATAACTTAAGAGTTAGTGATTAAGAGTTAAAAGTTAAGAATCAACCGTATATTTTCCTTATCTCCGCTCCGCGGTAATAATGTAAGAGTATGTCGTCATACTTGCATCCGCTCTCGCCCATCACGGCCGCTCCTATCTGACAAAGCCCCACGCCGTGGCCCCAGCCTGCGCCGACGAGAACGAAACGCGACGGCAGTCCGCCTACGACGTCATACTTATCTACCACGAAAGCACTGCTGTAAAGGTGCGTATCGCTGAGCGTGCGGCGTATCTCAAGCTCCTTGCCTATGGTGAACGTGCGCTTCTCGCCAACTATCTTCAGCTTACATATCCTGCCGCTGCGCCCGCGCTCTACGGGTATCAGGTCGACGATGCCGCCCAAGTCGAGCTTCAGCTTGTCCGCTATCAGGGCCGCAAGCCGCTCTTGCGTATATTCAACACGCCAGCGGTAGAAGTCCGAGGTCTCTTGGTCGAAGTCGTTAAGCACCTGAGAGAGCACCCTTGCGTCGTCAGTATTGCAATACGACTTTGGGCACGACCTGATCCAACGCTCAGCCTCCGCCTCGTCGGTAAGGTCGGGCAGCTGGGCTTCAGGACCCGCCGCGTCGCGCACGGCGGCAAGGTAAGGCTGCGGATTATTCTCCCAACAATACTGGAATTCCTCGGTGACTCCGCCGCAACACTTACTGAAACGCGCGTCGCATATCGCCCCGTCGTAGGTCAATATCTCGCCGCACGTCTGCCTTACGGCCTGCTCCACATGCACGTTGTTGGCCTTAGTAATGCCCTGGTAGCGCTGACAGTGATCGTCGGCGCACACGTCGAAGATAGTATGATCGTCACGGTCGTACCAGCGTATCAGCTCGTCGTCGTTCTTTACGAACGGGAAGAAGCCGCCGCCCCCTACGTCCTGATGCCGCCTGCGCTCCATTTGCGCCAGCAGCCAGCTGCGCGATATCACGGCATGGGCCTTGAGAAACTCGAGCGAAGACGTAGACTTCATCTCGCTTGAGATGACGCTCACGAGATAATCTTCCACCGGAAGACAATTTACGGCGCACACCTTATCGGCCTCGACTACGAGTTTCAGCACGCCCTGAAACGTCTGAGTCTCCTGCCGTTGCCAATGGAAATCCACGCCGATGGTAACGCCGTAGAGCGAAAACGACGCCTCCCTGCCTCGCGGCGAGAACGTTAGTTCGCGGTAAAGGCTGCCGTTCCACAGTATTCCTCCTTCCGAGAACGTCACCTGCCTGTGTCCGGTAACGACCTCTCCCTTAGCCTCATACTCGCCGTTGAGCATGAAGCTGATTTCCTTTGAGCTGACTATGCCTACGCTGACCATAGGTCCGCAGGCACCGCAAGCACCCGTATCGGCATACGTAAGGTTGCATGACGACGGCCTGATCTTATCCTCTACAACCCTGACTTGGGCCTCCGTCAGCGACACTTCGCGTAATATGTCCTCCGCCTGACGCAGGGTGATGCGGTCGAAGTCCTCCTTACGCGGCGTGATGAGCAGTCCACTCATGTCAAGTGCGCCGGGACTTACCAGCAGTTTGCCGTCGCCTTCGGCGTAATAGCAGTCCGGACGGTGCTTGCCGCGAAGGAAGACCACCGCCACGTGGCCGCCGTCGGCCGCCCAGCTTACTACGTTCATCATCGGCTCCGGCTGCCCTTCGGCTACCGGCAGGGCGTGGTAAACGCGCCTGAACAGGGCCTCGTCGGCCTCAACGCTCTTGCTTCTTATAGCCAAAGCCGGACTTACCCAACCACTGACTACGGAGATGTCTTCATCGTCATTAAGCGAATAAAGCCTTACAAGGCTGCGCTGCAGCCTCGGCCACTCCGCCTGCAACGGCAGCGCACTGCCTGCTACGGCTTGGAAATGCATATGATCGGGAGCCGAAGCTCCGCACTCCGGCCCGTTGTAAAACACCGTCATGCCGGGATACTCGGCCAAGAAGCGGTGCATCTCGGCGTAATGTTCCAGTATGAGTTGCGGTTCATGGCGGCGTGAAGGTATGGTAAAATGGAGCGGCAATATGGGATACGGGTTAACAAGTATCTCGAATCCGTCGCCGAAACTCTTAGCCGACTGTTCCCCGGGACGGTTTTCCCTGCACAGGAAACACGGCCTGCGGCCGAGAGCTTCCTTGCTGACGGAAGCACCGGTGGACACTATCCGCGCCGGATTAAACTGTGCCTGAAGACAGCTTTCGGCCGCCAACCGCCTGATAGACACGTCCTGAAGGTTGCGGAAGTTGCGGCGCGCGGTGTCCCAAGTCTCTATCTGGCGGTTGAAGAAACGCCTGAGCGGGTCGCCGTCAAGCCCTCCGCCGACTCCGGCAGCCGACTTTTTCCTTGCCATAAGCTCCATTGTGCGCAGCCGATCTTTGTAAAGATTATTGGCGTTAGCCTGCTCTATGCTGAGCGAAGCGTCGCTATTGCCGCCCCAACGGCGGCACAGGTAAAGCTCAGTGAATATCCTCCCCACCCTGTAAGAGCGGCTGAAAGCCAAGCCCATGGCGTAGTCTTCGCCGTAACTCGTATTGGGGAAGCGTATCTGCCTGAGCAACGGAGTGAAGAAAGCGCGCGGTGCTCCGAGGCCGTTTACGCGCAAGGCGTTGTTGCATCCGTTGTCATCGGTCCACTCGGCGTGGCTGATGAGCCCCGGAGGTATCGTATTAAGATTGAAATCGCACATTCTGTAGCTGCCCACTATCATAGCGGCCTTCTGCTCATAGAAGGCGTCGACTATGGCCTGCAGCGTGCCGGGCGACGAATAGAGGTCGTCGCTGTCAAGCTGCACGGCGAAGCGTCCGCAGCGCGGATCGTCTACGGCCACGTTCCAGCATCCGCCTATCCCGAGGTCGGTGCGCTGCGGTATGACGTGTATCAGTCGGTCGTCTGAGTATCCGTCGAGCAACGCAGTGGTGTTGTCGGTAGAATGATTGTCTACTACGATGACGTTGAACGGAAACGAGGCTACCTGCGATAAAGCACTGTCTACGGCGTCACAGATGGTCTTCTCACGGTTGCGCACGGATATCACCACCGACGCTTCAACGGCGAAATCCTGCTCGTTGAAGTCGGGTTCGCGATACGACGAGGTGTCCACCAGCGCACCTACGGCCGCAAGATGGGCCGTGACCACGCGCTCCATCTCCACCTGTACGTCGCGGTTGGCCGGATCAACGTAGTCAAATTGGCTGCTGGCCTGACCGCCGCCTACGAATTCCGTGCAAAGCACCTCGTTAAGATGAAACAAACGGCCGTGGCGACTCAGGTAGAGCCAAAGCTCATACCAGCCGGCATACGCATATCCGCCGGATGCCGTGCGGTCGGCATGAAGCCTCCGTGCGAGCCTGTCTCCGGAGGGCACGGCCTCTACGTCTGCCGGAAAACTGCGCAACAGCGATGCCTTGACCATGACCACCGGGCCGAAATCGAAGTCGTCGCGCAAACTGCCTTCCTGCCAGTCGATCACGGGGTGACGCTCGGCCGTCCCGTCTTTCACCGTAAGGCGGTCGGCATACACCATGGCGGCATCTGTCTCCACTGCCGCACGCAGCATGCGCGATATTGCATATTGGCCGAGGCTTACGGGCGCGCAGCCGAGGAATATCATGGCATAATCGGCCGTCACACTGCGAGCCATGCCCAAGACGGCCGCCGACGACTTATGCGCATCTACCACCATGTATGCGCAACCGTCGGGCGCGGCGTTACGCAGGGAGAACTCTTGCGTAACCATAAGCCACACGCGGCGTATCATTCTGCTACCGCGCAGCTGTCTCAGCACGTCGGCCACCGACGCCGTGTCGGCGCATGGCAGGAAGCAATCTATCGTTTCTTTCATTACATTTACGGTTGTATAGGTTATACTGGGTTGTACGGTTTTGCGGCATTCGGATTCTTCACTCTTCACTTTTTAGCTGGGAGAGCTGAGAGTTCTGAGAGGCTTGGGAATCGTGAATAATTGATTCTTCACTTTTCGCTCTTCACATTCTTTATAGGGTCTTTCTCGGCCAGCACCTTCTTGTCCTTAAAGAACTGGGCGAAGTAAAACACGAAGAGAAGCACGGCTACGGCCAGACTCACTACGTCGAACAGGCCGAAGGCGAATCCGTGCAGCTGATAGCGGCAGTCGGCCAAGCCTGCGTACATATACAGGGTGTTGACCAAGATGACCACCAAGCGGAACTCCGTAGGGCCGAAGCATCCGTAAGTGAGGCGGAACTCGCCCTTAAGTATCGCTCCGATATACGTATAGATAGAGAGCGACAGGTAACCGGCCAGCACAAGCAGGGCCACGTCGAGCCTCATCATGGGCGAGAGGCCCGCGCCTACGCACATGATGCATATCGTAACGGCGTCGAGCGTATGGTCTATGAAAAATCCGTACACGGGGCGTTGCGCGTTGCGCACGCGTGCCAGCGTGCCGTCGAGGCTGTCGCCGAACCAGTTTACCACAAGCCCTGCCGACGACAGCCACAGCCAGTTGCGGTCCGTAGCGGCCAATATGAATCCGAGGGCGCAGATTGCAGCCCCAACTACTCCCAAGAACGTGAGCATGTCCGACGTCACCCAGGCGGGCATTCTGCCGGCCATCCACACCAGTGCCCGCTTCTCGGCTGCATTAAGCAGCGACGTCTGTATTCTTTCAGAATTTTCCTTTCCCATTTCCGTTAGATTTTCGGGGCGCAAAGTTACGGTTTTATTACGAGAATAACACATTTTAAGGGGTTAAAGTTGTTAAATGTTAAACAAGCCGATACAGGCCGAAAGGTAGTTTTTTATTAAAAATTTATTCACGCCTAACAGGTCGGTTAAGGCCCTCAGAATCAAATATCCGCAAACTGACAGCCGCTCCAGCAGTTTTAAGCCCGGAATAAGGCATCAACACATATCTTATTGGCATACAATATGTTACACGCATTTAACCATAAAACGCCCAATACCGACGCACCAACCAGTACGCAAAAAACGGCCTTTCGCACCGCAAAAGGACACCTTTCAGGCTGCAATAAGACGCTTTTCCGACTGACAAAAGCACGTTTTAATGGCGTAAAACGGCATGTTTTGAGGAGCAGAAGCCGCTGCGTATGTAAATAAAAGTTAACGATGTGCATAATAAAGAACGACGCTTTAACATACAGGAACATTCAAAATCCTATTTCACGAAAAAGTTTTGTAAAGACTTTTTACCGTCAAAACTATAAACCAAGAAAATATGACATAGTAGCCGGTTACACCTTTGACGAAACCGGAAGCAATCTACTCGGCATCAGCACATAACCAAGCCGGAGTCTTATGATTGATTTTAGATAAACAAAAAAATCTTCCGCAAAGCCTAATTCCCATAATTTCGCAATCAGGCTTTGCGGAAGATTTCATTCCAGCGTGTTATTCCAACGTGCCGACGGTCCGTTGGCCACGACCTATTTTACTGATGTTGCTCGCGCAGAAGGTCGTTGACGGTCTTCACGGGGTTGAACGTAGAGAGCGGCACTTCTACGAACATGGTGTTCCAGTCGCTCATAGCTCCGTTCCATAAGCCGGGCAACTCGAGCGCCTTAAGCTCGCGGCCGTTCTTACTCTTAGAGCTGATGAAGCCCGTGGTCTTATCTACATAGTCAGGCAGGTTAAACGGACGTCCCTTGTAATCCTTGACGGCGCACACGAGGTCGACGGGGTTAAAGTGTGTGCCCTCCGTAAACATGCGCACGTATTCGGCGTTGCTCTTGTCTATCTGGCTGCTCTCCAGTATCTGCAGACTTACCGTGCCGTCTTGGTTGTAGGCAAGGAACGGACCGCCGCCGGGCTCGCCCACGTTCTTCACCACTCCGCACACGCGCATCGGGCGGTTGAGCTTGCCGTGCAGGTAGATCACGAGTTCGGCGTCTTCAAGCTGCTTCACGTCGGCCTTGCGGCAGCACAGGTCACGTTGCACGAAACGTATTATCTCCTCCAGCTGCTCGTGGGTGTAGGTGCCGGTGTCGAGCAGGCGGAGATAATCGAACGCCTTAGCCTGCAGCGTGACAAGCATGCCGGCCAGCAGCTGCTTGTATTCCACGGTGTCGGCCTTCAGGCGGTCGGGCACAACGTTGTCTATGTTCTTAACGAACACGACGTCGGCGTCGATGTCGTTAAGGTTTTGTATCAGCGCGCCGTGGCCTCCCGGGCGGAACAGCAGCGTACCGTCGTCGTTACGGAACGGCTCACCGTCGGGCGTGGCGGCAATGGTGTCGGTGCTCGGCTTCTGTTCCGAGAACGTCACGTCGTAACGTATGCCGTACTTCTCGGCGTAGGCGGCGCACTTCTCCGCCACCTTCTTCTTAAACAGTTCGCGGTGCTCATGGCTCACGGTGAAGTGTATGCGGGCCTCGCCGCCCGACGCGGCGTAAAGCGCTCCCTCAACGAGATGCTCCTCGAGCGGCGTGCGTGGGCCTTCGGGATACTTATGGAACAGCAGAAGCCCCTTAGGCAACTGGCCGTAGTTAAGGCCCTTAGGCTCGAGCATGTTGGCCGCTACGGCTTTATACTTGCCCTCGGCCATTAGCGCGGCGATGTCTTTTCCCTCGTTCTTCAGGCAGGCGGCGTTAAGCTCGTCGTAAAAGGCGAACTTGGTGATGTTGTCGAAATATTTCTTCTCGAAATCCGTCTCGGGCATGTCGTGGTCGCCGTTTACGAATGCGAACATGTCCTTAAACATGCGGCTTGCCGCTCCGCTGGCCGGCACGAACTTCACTATCTTCTTGTCGCCGGAGGCCTTATACGCGTTCCAGGCTTCGATGTAGCCCGCGCGCTCGTCGTCAGTCGGGGCGGCGATGCCCCGGCCTATGCCTGCGGCTGCCTCGATGCGTAAGAACGGGAATCCGTGTTTCAACTCCTCAAGCTGTGTCTCAACCTGAGCTTCCGTGATGCCTTTATGGGCAATCAGTTTTAAGTCTTCTTGTGATAACATATTGTTTTAAGGTTGTGGGGTTATCGGGTCTTTAGGTTATGCGGATGCTACGGTTGCCCGGTTTGTCGGCATTAGGCTTACAAACGGCAACGTCTCGCAGTGCTCATAACATCAGAACCTCACTGCAAAAATAATACTTTTCATTTAAAATATCCGCCGTTCTGCATTAAAAAGTTATTACTTTATGCAATAAAACTTACATTTTTTCATTTTCATGTAAGCCCCATCCGTGTTTTTCAAGAAAAATAAGTAAGTTTGCAAACGGAAAGAAGGAAAGATGAAAAGGTAGAACCGTAAAACCGCATAACCTCAAAACCGTAAATAACAACAGACATGGACGAACTGATATTCACACGGCAAGAACGCTCCGAAGCCTTATCGCTGGCACACAAGCTCCGCGCAAGCATCGGCAAGCTGCTTGACGGCAACGACTACGGCAACGTGTTCAAATATCTTAAGGCGGCACTCAGGTCGGGAGGCGTGAAGAGAGACGTGTTCGGGCTCAACCCGATAGTCACAAGCCTGCAGACGGCTCTCATCGCCGTTGACGAGATAGGGCTGAAACGCGACGGCGTGCTCGCCATACTCCTATATTCGCTGACGAAAGACGGCGACGGCGTAAGGGAGGCGTTCGGCGACAGCGTGGCACGCATCATCCACGGGCTGGGCAAGATACAAGAGCTGTATAAGAAGAATCCCGTAATAGAAAGCGAAAACTTCAGGAACCTGCTGCTATCGTTCGCCGAAGACATGAGGGTGATACTAATCATGATTGCCGACCGGGTGAACCTAATGCGGCAGATAAGGGACACCGAGAACGTAGAAGCCAAGACGGAAGTAAGCGAGGAAGCAAGCTACCTCTACGCTCCCCTCGCCCACAAGCTCGGTCTGTACAAGCTGAAGAGCGAGCTTGAGGACCTCAGCCTGAAATATCTTGAGCACGACGCTTATTACATGATAAAGGATAAGCTCAACGCAACCAAGAAAAGCCGCGACGCCTACATAGAACGTTTCATCGCGCCGATAGACAGCAAGCTGAAGGAAGCCGGATTCAAGTTTCACATGAAGGGACGCACGAAGAGCATACACAGTATATGGCAAAAGATGAAAAAGCAGCAGTGCGGCTTTGAGGGAGTGTACGATCTGTTTGCCATACGCATTATCCTCGACTCACCCGAAGAACTTGAGAAGGTGCACTGCTGGCAGGTGTTCGCCATCATAACCGACATGTACCAGCCCAACCCCAAGCGCATGCGCGACTGGCTCAGCGTGCCCAAGTCTAACGGATACGAAAGCCTGCACATCACCGTGCTCGGACCTGAAAACAAATGGGTGGAAGTGCAGATACGCACCGAACGCATGGACGAAATAGCCGAACGCGGACTGGCGGCACACTGGCGGTACAAGGGCGTGAAGGGCGAAAGCGGACTCGACGAGTGGCTCAACAGCATACGCACCGCCCTTGAGAACAAGGACGACCTGCAGGTGATAGACCAGTTCAAGATGGACCTGTATGAAGACGAGGTGTTCGTGTTCACCCCTAAGGGAGACTTGATGAAGTTTCCAAAAGGCGCCACCGTGCTCGACTTCGCCTACCGGATTCACTCAAACATAGGCAACCACTGCGTAGGAGCAAAAATAAGCGGCAAAGCCGTCACGTTCCGCTATACGCTGAAAAACGGCGACCAGGTTGAAATAATGACATCCGCATCGCAGAAGCCAAAGCAGGAATGGCTCAACATCGTGAAGACAAGCAGGGCAAAATCGAAAATACGCATGGCCCTGAAAGACCAGACCGTGAAAGACGGCGCATACGCTAAGGAGATGTTTGAACGACGGCTGAAGAACCGTAAGATAGAGTTTGAGGAAAGCACGGTGTCACATCTTATAAAAAAGATGGGATTCAAGGAGGCCAACGACTTCTACCGGCACATGGCCGACGGCACGCTCGACGTAAACCAAGTAATAGACAAATACCAAGAACTAAGACAGCACGGCAACAATACTTCGGCACAGCAGCCGTCACGCAGTGCCGAAGGCTTCAGCTATGAGAATCCCAACGAGGAGCTGGCACACTCGGCCGATGACGTGCTCGTGATTGACCGCAACCTGAAAGGCGTTGACTACAGCCTCGCAAAATGCTGCCACCCAATCTACGGCGACGACGTGTTCGGATTCGTTACCGTAAGCGGCGGAATTAAGATTCACCGCAAAGACTGCCCAAACGCCCCCGAACTGCGTAAACGCTTCGGCTACCGCATAGTTAAGGCGAAATGGAGCGGCAAGGGAAGTTCGCAATATTCGATAACGCTGAAAATCATCGGCAACGACGACATCGGCATAGTGAACAACATTACAAGCATCATCTCAAAAGAGGAAAAGATTATGATGCGCAACATCAACATCGACAGCCACGACGGACTCTTCAGCGGTAATCTTACAGTTAACGTGGAAGACACCTCGCGGCTCGAACAGCTCATCAAGAAACTGCGCAACGTAAAGGGAGTAAAACAAATAATCAGAATATGATTAAGAATTAAGAGTTAAGAAAATCGCTATTGATAATACTCAATGGCGATTTTCTTAACTCTTAATGCTCTTAGTTTTCCGAAATAAACTCGTCAAGATACTTCAGGCCCTTCTCCGTACAGCATCCACGGAGAAACACTATGACGAAGGTATGGAAAATCTCGTTCAGCTTGTATTTCTCATAAAGACGGGTGCGCATCACATAATTCATCGCCGCATCACCCATGCGGTTTATTATGTCGTAATTCAGGTCGTCACGGAAAAAGCCGTGCTCTATGCCCTTGCGCATGAACTCTTGCGAACGGGCCGCCTGCTTCTCACTATTCCGCTTGAAAAAAGCCAATATGCGCCCGTACTTCTCCATCTCCGTGAAGAACAACGGATTGATCGAGCCTAAATCCCTAAGCCTCAGCTTTATGAAATACGCGACTACAGCCATCTCGTTCTCGGCAGACATTGCATATTCGGCTATCTTCCTCGTCAATGTCTCGTTCTCGTTCCTCAGGCACTCGAACAGCAGATCCTCCTTATTTGAATAAATCTCGTAAAGCGTGCGCTTGGATATCGCCATAGCCGTGGCTATGTCGTCCATACGGACAGCCTTGATGCCCTTCTCCTTGAAAAGGGTCATCGACGTGTCGAGAATCTTCTGTTTAAGACTTTCACGATAAGCGGTCATGTTGCCGGATTTGCGCATCTGTTAGTTTTAATTTATGTGCAAAGTTAATAAATAATTTCTAAAAAACTATTTGGCCTAATTTATTTTTCTTATATTTGCAAGAGTTTTATAAGGTAAAAAGTAAGGGGAAAGCCCTTCCCCGGCTTCTTTAAACTAACAACATTCAACAATTATGGTCAATATCACAAAAGAAGCCGCACTGGAATATCACCAAAGCGGCAAACCCGGAAAAATCGAAGTAAAACCGACAAAGCCTTACAGCACACAGACCGACCTCAGCCTCGCCTACTCACCGGGCGTAGCATTCCCCTGCCTTGAAATACAGAAAAGCCCCGACGACGCCTACAAGTACACCGACAAAGGCAATCTCGTAGCCGTGATAAGCAACGGCACGGCCGTGCTCGGTCTCGGCGACATAGGCGCCATGAGCGGCAAGCCCGTAATGGAAGGCAAGGGCTTGCTCTTCAAGATATACGGAGGCATCGACGTGTTCGACATCGAGGTAGACGAGAAAGACCCTGAGAAATTCTGCGAGGCCGTTGAGCGCATCGCCCCAACGTTCGGCGGCATCAACCTTGAAGACATCAAGGCTCCCGAATGCTTCTACATCGAAGAGCGGCTGAAGCGCACGCTCGACATACCGGTGATGCACGACGACCAGCACGGCACGGCCATAATATCGGCCGCCGGACTGAAAAACGCCCTCGAAGTGGCCGGCAAGAACATAGCCGACGTAAAGATAGTGGTCAACGGCGCAGGAGCCGCCGCCATATCATGCACCAAGCTCTACATAGCCCTCGGCGCAAAGAAGGAGAACATCGTAATGCTCGACTCTAAAGGAGTGATAACCGACGACCGCGACAACCTGACCGAGCAGAAACGCCTCTTCGCCACCAGCCGCCGCGACATACACACGCTGGCAGAAGCCGTAAAAGGTGCCGACGTGTTCGTAGGCTTGTCTAAAGGCAACGTGCTTACTCAAGACATGGTACGCTCGATGGCCGACAAGCCGATAGTGTTCGCTTTGGCCAATCCCGTGCCCGAGATATCATACGAAGACGCTATGGACAGCCGCCCAGACGTGCTGATGAGCACCGGAAGGTCTGACTATCCAAACCAAATTAACAACGTAATAGGATTCCCATACATCTTCCGCGGCGCACTCGACGTGCATGCCACGGCAATCAACGAGGAGATGAAGATGGCTGCCGTAGGAGCAATAGCCGACTTGGCTAAGCAGCCCGTGCCAGACGTAGTCAACGACGCATACCAGGTAAACAACCTTACGTTCGGTCCGACATACTTCATACCCAAACCAGTAGACCCGCGCCTCATAACCGAAGTGTCGGCAGCCGTGGCAAAAGCGGCGATAGAGAGCGGCGTAGCCCGCAAGACGATAACCGACTGGGACGCATACAAGAACCGTCTGCGAGAGATGCTCGGACAGGAAACGAAGCTGACACAAAACCTCTACGACACCGCCCGCAAGCATCCGCAGCGCGTGGTATTCGCTGAGGCCATCCACCCGACCATGCTCAAGGCCGCCGTACAAGCCAAGAACGAAGGCATCTGCCACCCGATACTTCTAGGCAACGACGAGCGCATAGCCAAGCTGGCAAAAGAACTCGACCTGAGTCTTGACGGAATAGAGATAGTAAACCTGCGCCACGACCGCGAGAACGACCGCCGCGAACGCTACGCCCGCATACTGACGGAAAAGCGCAAGCGTCAGGGCTACACCTTTCAGGAAGCCAACGACAAGATGTTCGAGCGCAACTATTTCGGCATGATGATGGTGGAGACCGGCGACGCCGACGCCTTCATTACCGGACTCTACACGAAATATTCCAACACGATAAAGGTGGCAAAAGAGGTGATAGGCATACAGCCCGGATACGGCCACTTCGCCACGATGCACCTGCTCAACACTAAGAAAGGCGTGATATACATAGCCGACACGCTGATCAACCGCCTGCCTGACAAGGACGTACTGGTTGACATAGCACGGCTATCGGCCAAGACCGTAAGATTCTTCAACGACGAGCCTCACATGGCCATGATAAGCTACTCGAACTTCGGCACCGACGAAGCCGGCAACCCGGCACAAGTACACGCGGCCGTAGAAGAGATGCAGCAACGCTACCCCGACTTGGCCATCGACGGCGAAATGCAGGTAAACTTCGCCCTCGACGCTAAGCTGCGCGACGCCAAATATCCGTTCACCAGACTGAAAGGCAAGGAGGTTAACACTCTCGTGTTCCCCAACCTGTCGAGCGCCAACAGTTCGTACAAGTTGCTGCAGGCACTTAACCCCGGAGCCGAAATAATAGGACCGATCCAAATGGGACTCAACAAGCCTATACACTTCACCGACTTCGAGTGCTCCGTGCGTGACGTGGTGAACATTACAGCAGTAGCCGTGATAGACGCATACGTGCAGAAAATAAAGAACCACAGGAAATAAGGTTTCAAGCAAGTTTTAAGCGAAGAGCGAAAAATCCATGTTATAAATCAAGGAAACCGGATTCTTCGCTCTTCGCTTTCCGCTCTTAGCTTTTGTAAAAAACACGCATTTGCGTGTAACAAAATTCCAACAACATACGTCTGAAAGAATAAAAGGCCTTTGAATTAAAATCAACGACAACAAAATCAGACAATTATGAAAAAGCTATTTATTCTCATCATGACGGCGTTGACATGCCACGCAGGTTTCGCCAAGACGGCGGAAGAAGTGATAAACGGCATCAAGAATGCCACAGGAGCTCAGGAAATACGCTTCGACGGGCAAATGATAGCCCAAAACATGGGCTACGCAGGCGGAGCGGCCGAGATCCTAAAAGGAGTGAAAGACGGGTGCGTGCTCATGCTTGAAGACGCAGGCAAGTCGGCAAACGACGTTTTCAACGGCAGCACGGACGAGCTGGACAAAGACAGCTACGCGCCGATAACAACGGTATTCGACGACAGCGACAACGTAAAAGTGTACGGACACATTGACGATGAAACGATAAAAGAACTATTCATCACCGTGACAGACGAGGACGACTGCATACTGGTGTACATGACATGCGACATTCCAAGCAACAAGATCGGCCAACTCATCAACGAGAAAACGATAAACTTAAAGTGAAAATACGCTGATGACGGGCGAAGAGTTTAAACAGCAGTTCCTACCGTTCAGCCGCAGCATGTACGGAGCAGCCCTCCGCCTGACACGCAACGCACAAGAGGCTGAAGACGCCGTGCAAGACGCTTACCTGAAACTTTGGACCAAGCGCGACGCTCTGCCCGACATGGACAACACCGAAGCCTACTGCGTGACGCTGACGAGAAACATCTGCCACGACAGGCAAAGGCGCAAACGCATAGACATCGCCAACGGACAAAACGACTGCGTGCAAATATCCTCACGCACGAACATAGAAGCCGAAACTGAGCACAAAAACCATGCAGACATAATGAGACGCTGCATAGACCGTCTGCCCGAACGGCAACAGCAGATAGTGACCATGCGCGACGTAGAGGGGCTGACCTACGACGAGATAAGCCGCTCTACGGGCATGGCCATGACTAATATAAGGGTAACGCTGAAAAGGGCGAGAAACAAATTAAGGGAACAATTCAACGCAATAAGAAACTATGACAGAAAAGGATATTGACAGGCTGATGTCAAAATATTACGAAGGGCTGACCGACGAGCGAGAGGAAGACATGCTGCTGCGCTACTTCAGCAGCGGCGACGTGCCCGAAAACATGGCCGCCGACAGAGACTTCTTCATCGCGCTGCACGGCTGCGGCAAAGCGGCCGGCGTGCCCGAAGGACTCGAACGCCGCATGGAAGAGCGCATAGACTCATGGAGCCAAGCCACGACAGAGCCTGAGATGCGGCCCGAACGCGGACCTGCGCCCAAGCCTACGCTGACCGCACGCCTTTGCCGCTCCTGCGGAATGGCGGCAAGCGTGGCTGCCGTGGCGTTACTCGGAGCATACCTGCACAGTCGCAATCCCGTAAACGCAGCCGACCGGGCCAAGCTCGCGCAAGCACGAACGGCATTGACCGAGTTTTCAAACACTCTCAACAAAGGCTTCGACAAGATGGAAGAAGCCCGTAAAAAAACTAAGGAAATAAACAAGAGCATAGACAAATGCCTAAGGCTCATAAATACCGATAAACAATGAAAAAGCTGATATTATTATTACTGACGGCGCTGATGACGCTCGGAGCACCTGCGCAAGAGTCGTTTAAAAACAAGTTTAACAACGTGAAAGGCATAACATCCGTCTTCATATCCAACGCTTTGCTCGGCATGGACGTGAGCTGCGCAGGATTCAACCTCGGCCCCATGGCGAAAAAGCTCGACAACATCCAGATATTCAACTCTGAGACTAAGGCTGCAGCCAATATGCTGAAGAAGGGATGCCTGAACATAATCGCCAAAGAGAAATACGAAAGCCTGATGAACGTCAACGAAGCCGACGAGCATAACAGTATCTACATGAAGCAGTTTGCAGGCGGCAGGAATCAATACGTGCTTCTTAACGTTGAAGAAGACGAAACAAGCGTCATCGTGCTGACCGGCAAACTCACCGTAGACGATATCAGGAAGATAACCGAACAATGAAAGTTAATTAAGAAAGTGAAGAGTGAAAAGTGAAAAGCGAAGACTCACAATGCTTAAAAACGTTCATGCCGCATTGTGAGTCTTCGCTTTCCACTCTTCACTTTATCCTAAGTCAGAGGGCCACCTTCTGCGTCTTTCCGCCGGCCTTTACCACGTAGACACCTGCCGGCAGACCGCCAATGCGACCGCCCTTACCGCCGTAAACCTGCGCTCCGCCAAGCGTGTAAACGCCTACTTCGCCGGCTGCGCCGCTTACTACTATCACGCCGCTTTCCGTGCTAATAGAGACGTCTCCGCCTGCGGCTGATACGGCATTGTCAACGCCCGTAGCCGTCATCTCTTCTATCTTATCGAACTGTCCCCACGTAACATGCGCCTCATAATCGCCCTTGCATCCCTCGGGCACATAGAGAGTGGCGTTATAGTAAGCATTGTCAAAGGCGTCGCTCTGTGCCGACGGTGGCGTAGTCGACATGCAACGTATCGACTTAAGGTTGTCGCACAGCATGAAAGACGTACTCCCCACGTCGGTTACCGAAGCCGGCAATTCTATCGACTTCAATCCTGTCATGAAGAAAGAGGCCTCGCCTATCACCTCCAAAGTGTTAGGAAGCTCGATTTCCTCCAGGCTCGAGCAGCTGAAGAACGTCTTTGAAAGTATCGTCAACGTCGCCGGAAGCTCTACCGTCTTCAGGCTAGTACAATTCTCAAACGTCTCATACAGGGCCGTCACCTGAGCCGCTACCTTTGCCGACTTCAAGGCCGTACAGTTGCTGAAAACGCCGTAGCCCAGCTCGGTCACCGACTCGGGCACTTCAACCGACTCAAGGCTTGAACATTCCCTGAAAGCTCCGTCTTCGATAATCTCTACCGAATTGGGGATTACGACCGACTTCAGCCCCGTACAAGAGCCGAATGCGTCATAAGGAATGCAATCTATGGAGTTAGGAAGCACTACCGACGTCAAACCTTCGCAGCCCCAAAAAGCGCTCTGCCCTATTGATTCAAGGGTCTCCGGAAAGTCAAACTTGGCCAATGCCACGCAGTTGTAAAACGCGGCGTCGCCGATGGCGGTCAGCGTTTCCGGAATTTTTATCGAGTTAAGACTTGCGCAACCGAAAAACGCCGTTTCGCCGATCGCAGTCAAAGATGCCGGCAGATCCACCGTAGTAAGGCTTTCGCAATATTCAAAAGCCCCGACGCCCATCGACGTAACCGAAGACGGAACGCTTACCGACGTTATCGGAGCCGACTCAAACGCATACTCGCCGATGGCCACCACCTTGTAATCCACACCGCCGTTAGCCACCGTCTCGGGAATCACCACGTCCTGGAGCTCGTCGTAAAGCGTTTCGTCGCCGTCGGTTGTCACCTCTACGGTCTTTTCGTCGGCTGAAAGAATGTTGTAGCACAAGCCTCCCGACTCAAAGTCGTAAGCCTGCGCCGCAGTAACGGCAGTCAACGCGGCAGCGACGAAAGCACCCTTAAAAAAGAAAACTTTTCTCATGATAAATTTAAGTTTAAGTTAATATTATGGTATATGAAACTCACCGGACAAATACGAAAAAGCGTGGCACCCGTCTGCCGCTCATTCCACCCTTTGAGGCTCTGGCATCGCCCTTCCCGTCAGAACGAGCAACGCTGAAGCCCACGCCGATATGTATATCAACGCAAACCTGCAACCATACAACAATGGCTGCAAGGTTTGCCGTAAGGATAACATATCCACATAGGACATCTACCGTTGCCTTGTCTTTGACGGATATTCGAACTGCCAGATTCAGATAAGTCAAGAACAAAGCGTCAACATAGTAAACGCCTTTCCATAAATATCCGCCACCACTCTTCCGCCCCGGGGGACTTCAGCGTAAGCGGCATGGCAAAGATAGCGATTTTATTTCACCGGGGCAAAAATTTGCAAATATTTTTTAACCATTATCAGGCAACTTAAATTTCGGCAACGAATCATTCACTGTATAACACGTAGACTGCCAACGTATTACGAAAGGAGGCATTTTAGCGTGCAAAAGGCCACCTTTTACGACGCGAAAGGTAACCTTTCATGCTTCAAAAGGATAGCTATGTGTTTTTTTGTGGTATAAGGTTGTACGGTTATGGGGGTACCGCAAAACCTAAAGACCGTATAACACATAACCGTATAACCTCACAACCCAATAAACCCACAACCGTATAACCACATAACCGTATAACCACATAACCGTATAACCCCACAACCCAATAACCTCACAACCGTATAACCCCACAACCCAATAACCTCACAACCCAATAACCTCACAACCCAATAACAATTATTATGCATAAATATTTGCAATGAATGGAAAAATAAGTAACTTTGCACGATTGAAAGAAAACCACGTAAAGAGGAATGATCTCAGTAGAAAGACTTAAGGTGGAGTTCGGCGCCAAGCCGCTGTTCAGCGACGTCAGCTTCGTCATCAACGAGCGCGACCGCATAGCGCTGACCGGAAAGAACGGCGCAGGCAAGTCCACCATGCTCAAGATTCTCTGCGGCCTGCAGAAGCCCACCGAGGGCACGGTAAGCGTAAGCGCGGGCTCCACTATAGGCTATCTGCCGCAGGTGATGACGCTGCAAGACGACACCACCGTGCGTGAAGAGGCGCGCAAGGCCTTCGCCGCCGTAAGCGGACTGAAAGAGCGCGTAGACCGCATGAGCGACGAGCTGGCCGAGCGCACCGACTACGACAGCCCCGAATATATGGCGCTGGTAGAGCGGTTTACGCGCGAGCACGAACGCTACATGATGATGGGCGCCGAGGGCTACGAGGCCGACGTAGAGCGGACGCTCACGGGTTTGGGCTTCAGGCGCGAAGACTTAGACAGGCCTACGGCCGAGTTCAGCGGCGGATGGCGCATGCGCATAGAGCTGGCCAAGATACTGCTGGAGCGTCCCGACGTGCTCCTGCTGGACGAGCCTACCAACCATCTCGACATAGAGAGCATACAGTGGCTCGAGCAATGGCTCGCCTCGGGCGCTAAGGCTATAGTGTTAGTGAGCCACGACAGGGCCTTCATAAACAACGTAACCAACCGCACGCTCGAGATAAGCTGCGGCCGCGTGACCGACTACCGCGTGAAATACGACGAGTACGTAAAGCTGCGCGCCGAGCGGCGCGAGCAGCAGTTGCGCGCCTACGAGAACCAGCAGAAGGAGATAGCCGACATCAAGGACTTCATAGAGCGATTCCGCTACAAGCCCACTAAGGCCGTGCAGGTGCAGAGCAGGATAAAACAGCTCGAGAAGATAGTGCCGATAGAAGTAGACGAAGTGGACAACTCGGCCATGCACCTGAAGTTTCCGCCCTGCCTGCGCAGCGGCGACTACCCCGTGACGTGCGACGGCGTGGGTAAGGCCTACGGGGCGCACACGGTGTTTAGCAACGTCACGCTGACCATAAGGCGCGGTGAGAAAGTGGCCTTCGTAGGCAGGAACGGCGAAGGAAAGTCTACGCTCGTGAAATGCATCATGGGCGAGATACCCTTCACCGGCACGCTCAAGATAGGGCACAACGTGCAGATAGGCTACTTCGCGCAAAACCAGGCACAACTGCTCGACGAGGGCCTCACCGTGTTCCAGACGATAGACGACGCCGCCAAAGGCGACGTGCGCCTGCGCATCAACGACATACTGGGAGCCTTCATGTTCGGCGGCGAGGCCTCCGAGAAGAGGGTCAAGGTGCTCAGCGGCGGCGAACGCAGCCGCCTGGCCATGATACGCCTGCTCTTGGAGCCGGTCAACCTTCTGATTCTCGACGAGCCTACCAACCATCTCGACATGCGCTCTAAGGACGTGCTGAAGGAGGCCATACGCGCCTTTGACGGCACGGCCATCATCGTAAGCCACGACCGCGAGTTCCTTGACGGACTTGTAAGCAAGGTGTACGAGTTCGGCGGAGGACGCGTAAGGGAGCATCTCGGCGGAATATACGACTTCATCAACAGCAAGCAAGCCGACGCCAGACGGGCCGACGACTCGATAGACGCGCTGCTCTGCACAGCCTCAAGGCAAGACGCGCCCGCCGCTGAGAAGCAAGACTCCGAGCCGTCGGCCGGCAAAGCCGACTACATGGAGCGCAAGGAGCTGCAAAAGAAGATACGCAAGGCCGAAAAAGCCGTTGAAGAAACCGAGAAGACAATAGCCGAACTGGAGGAGCGACTGAAGCAACTCGGAATGAAGCTGTCTGAGCCCGAAAACGCAAGCGACATACGCCTCGTAGACGAATACTCTGATGTGAAACGGCTGCTTGACGAGCAAGTGGAACGCTGGGAACGGCTGGCCGAAGAAGCGGAGAGGGTTAAAAATTAAGAGTTAAGAGTTAAGAAACGAAGTTCGGCGTTAAGCCTATTAAGAGTTACAAGACTCACGTAACACCTTAAATAATAATTACAATTATGAAAATGAAGCATTTTATTCCGATCGTGCTTTTTGCATCGGCACCGTTACTGGCCGGAGCACAAGCACAACTGAAGTCGGGCATCGACCTGACCAACCTGGACAACAGCGTTAGGCCGGCCGACGATTTCTATCAGTACGCTTGCGGCGGATGGATGAAGAAGTTCCCCCTGCCTGCAGCCTATTCGCGTTTCGGCAGCTTTGACCAGCTCGGACAGAACAACAACGAGCGCATCAACGCGATCCTTACCGAACTGCAGAAGAACACCTACCCCGCCGGCTCAATAGAGCAGAAACTGAGCGACTTCTACAAACTCGCCATGGACTCCGTGCGCCGCAACGCAGACGGCGTGAAACCAGTGATGCCGCTCATAAACGAGATGGAGGCCGCAAAGACCGTGGCCGACCTGAGGGCGCTCCAGCTTAAATACGCTGACTTCGGCTACGGCGTGCCTATGGGCATAGGCTTCGGAGCCGACGAGAAGAACGCCAAGATGAACATCCTCAACATTTATCAGGGCGGACTCGTGCTCGGACAGAAGGAATACTACCTTGACACCGACTCTGCCACCACGGCCATACGCGACGCCTACAAGAAACACGTAGTGAGAATGTTCAAGTTGTTCGGCTTCTCTGATGCCGACGCGCAGAAGAAGATGGAGAACGTACTCAAGATGGAGACGGCCCTGGCTAAGGTGTCTAAGTCGAGAACGGAGCTGCGCGACGTTGAGGCAAACTACAACAAGACAACCCTCGACGAGTTTGAGGGCAGCTACCCCAACGTGGGCCTCTCTAAGATGCTCACTGCCCAGGGCATCAACCTTGACTACTGCAAGGAGCTTGTGGTAGGCCAGCCCGACTTCGTAAAGGGTGCCGACGCCGTGCTCGCAGGAGCTACCGCCGACGAACTGCGCGCTTACATGGAATGGGACGCCATACTGTCGGCCGCCAGCTATCTGAGCGACGACGTGGTGGAAGCCAACTTCGACTTCTTCGGCCGCACGCTCTCAGGACGCAAGGAGAACCATCCGCGCTGGAAGCGCGCCACGAGCCAAGTGGAAGGCCAAATGGGCGAGGCTCTCGGCAAGATGTACGTTGACCGCTACTTCCCCGCCTCGTCTAAGGAGCGCATGGAGAAGCTCGTAAAGAACCTGCAAATATCTCTCGCCGAACGCATCAACAAGCAAGACTGGATGAGCGCCGAAACAAAGAAGGCCGCTCTCGACAAGCTCAACTCGTTCTACGTAAAGATAGGATATCCCAACAAGTGGAAAGACATGTCGGGCCTCACGGTAGACCCCTCCTTGTCGTATTACGAGAACGTGCAGAACTGCCGCAGATACTGGCATAAATGGGACATCGACTACCGCGCGGGCAAGCCCGTTGACCGCGAGGAATGGTTTATGACACCGCAGACCGTCAACGCCTACTACAACCCCACAACCAACGAGATCTGCTTCCCCGCAGGCATACTGCAAGTGCCGTTCTTCGACCCGACTGCCGACGATGCCTTCAACTACGGCGCAATAGGCGTGGTGATAGGACACGAGATGACGCACGGATTCGACGACCAGGGCCGCCACTACGACAAGAACGGCAACATGACCGACTGGTGGACGGCTGAAGACGCCGCCAACTTCAACGCGCGCTCTGAGAAATACGCCGACTTCTTCTCGGCCATCAAGGTCTTGCCAGACCTCAATGCCAACGGCAAACTGACTCTCGGCGAGAACATTGCAGACCACGGAGGTCTCGAAGTGGCTTTCAACGCATTTAAGAACGCTACGAAAGACGCTCCGCTCGGAACGATCGACGGACTTACTCCCGAACAGCGATTCTTCCTTGCATACGCCGGAGTATGGGCGGCAAACATTACCGACGAGGAAATACGCAACCTCACGAAAATGGATCCCCACTCACTCGGCAAATGGAGAGTGAACGGCGCGCTGCCGCACATCAACGCATGGTATGACGCCTACGGAGTAAAGCCCGGCGATAAGCTGTACATACCTGAAGACGAGCGCCTTAAGCTGTGGTAAGCAGTTAGGCCTACACCATAATCGGAGACTCCCTTGACGGATTGCGAAGTCAAGGGAGTTTCCTTTTTTTCACACATGCTGTAGCATAAATCATTATTTTTATGTAACTTTGCGCAAAATAATAAGAAAGGAGACATCTACATAATATGCCGTTAAGGATACCAGACAAACTACCGGCCATCAACGCGCTGAAACGCGAAAACATATTCGTAATGGACACGTCGAGGGCTCACGCTCAAGACATCAGGCCCCTGAGCATCGTGATACTCAACCTGATGCCGCTCAAGATTACGACCGAGACCGACCTGATACGCCTGCTGTCAAACACTCCGCTGCAAATGGACGTGACCTTCATGAAACTGAAAAGCCATACGCCGAAGAACACTCCGATAGAACACATGATGATGTTTTACAAAGACTTCGACGAACTGAGCGGAAAGAAGTTCGACGGAATGATAATAACCGGAGCACCAGTAGAACTGCTCGAATACGAAGAGGTAAACTATTGGGACGAGGTGACACGGATATTTGAATGGGCTAAGAGCCACGTCACCAGCACGCTATACATCTGCTGGGCGGCCCAAGCCGGACTTTACTATCATTACGGAATACCCAAATACGCATTGCCGAAAAAAAAGTTCGGAATATTCAAACAATACGTCGACGACCCGTTGCTACCCATATTCCGAGGCTTCGACGACTATTTCTACATGCCACACAGCCGCCACACCGAGATACGGCGCGGCGACATCACGGCGGACAACCGCCTGAAGCTGATAGCCGAATCGCCCGACAGCGGACCAAGCATAATCATGGCGCGCGACGGCCGTGAGTTTTTCATTACCGGACACCTTGAATACGCTCCAGACACTCTTGACAAGGAATACAAGCGCGACTTGGGCAAGCGCGACGACGTGGAGATGCCCGTAAACTATTACAGAAACGACGATCCAAGTGACAAGCCTTTGGTAAGATGGCGGGCGCATGCCAACCTGCTGTTCAGTAATTGGATTAACTATTACGTTTACCAAGAGACCCCCTACGACATAAACAAGATAGAATAAATGCATACATATAATTAAGGTGACGACCAAACGATCAATGAGATACTTAGAACTTCTATCCCCTGCGAAAAACCTTGAATGCGGCATCGCCGCCATCGACCACGGAGCCGATGCCGTATACATAGGCGCAGAACGCTTCGGCGCAAGGGCTGCGGCAGGAAATTCACTGGAAGACATAGCCCGGCTATGCGACTACGCACACGTCTTCGGCGCGAAAGTCTACGTCACCGTTAACACGATAATCTACGACAACGAGATAGCCGATACCGTAAGATTAGTGCACGGACTGTATGAGGCCGGAGCTGACGCGATACTCGTGCAAGACATGGGGCTGCTCGAAGCCGACCTGCCGCCGATAGCGCTTCACGCAAGCACGCAAACAGACAACCGCACGGCAGAAAAGACGGAATGGCTGGCGGCGCATGGATTCAGCCGCGTGGTATTGGCAAGAGAGTTATCCGTCGACGAAATCAGCGCCATCCACGACGCAGTGCCCGGAGTGGAGCTTGAAACTTTCGTCCACGGAGCATTGTGCGTAAGTTACTCGGGGCTGTGCTATGCCTCGCAATACTGCTTCAAGCGAAGTGCCAACAGAGGCGAGTGCGCCCAGTTCTGCCGCTTGAAATTCGACCTGGAAGACGCCGACGGCCGTGTAATCGTAAAAGACCGCCACTTGCTTTCACTAAAAGACATGTGCCGCATCGACAATCTTGAGGAGATGGCACATGCCGGAGTAACATCGTTCAAGATAGAAGGCAGGCTAAAAGACATAAACTACGTAAAGAACGTAACGGCCGCATACAGCATGAAACTGGACGAGATAATACGCCGCAATCCCGATAAGTACCGCCGTGCTTCGTTCGGTAAGTGCCGTTACGCCTTCACTCCCAACCTGGATAAGACGTTCAACAGGGGCTACACCGACTACTTCCTTACAAGCGGCAGGAGTAACGACATAACGTCGTTCGACACGCCTAAGGCGAAAGGAGAATACGTAGGCAAGGTAAAAGAAATAAGAGGAGCGGCATTCACCGTGGCCGGCACGGCGGCATTCGCCAACGGCGACGGGCTTTGCTTCATCAACGACAAGCGTGAACTTGAAGGATTCAGGGTGAACAAAGCGGAAGCCAACAAGATTTTTCCGTTGAAAATACCTAAAGCGCTGCGGCCCGGCATGCCCCTATACCGCAACAACGACCAAGCCTTCGAGAAGATTTTGGCCCGCAAAAGCGCCGAACGCAAGATCGGCCTGACGCTTACGCTAGAGGAGACCGAAGGCGGATTCGCCATCACGGCAACGGCTGAAGACGGCACACGGGCGGCTGTAGAAATGACGACTGACAAACAAACGGCCATAAAGCCTCAACGGGATAACGTTATAAGGCAGCTGGGCAAGCTCGGCAACACCCCGTTTGAATGCGCAGACATCACGCTCATACCGGAAAACTTCAACTACTTCATACCGTCAAGCATGCTTGCCGAGGCGAGGCGAAAAGCCGTTGACGAGCTGATCGGAATAATGAAAAAGCCGCGCCGCGACAGCCTCGCAGAGGCGGCACACGCTGCTGCCGACCGAAGCGGGACGCCCGACGCACGCACATGGAAGACGAAAGACGAGAACCTGAACATATCGAACAAGCTGGCACGCAGCTTCTACGATAAGGAAGGATGCGGCGGCGAACCTGACGCACCGGAGCTGAAGATGACCGAAAAACAGCTGCTCATGCAGTGTCGCCACTGCCTGCGCTACTCGCTCGGCCATTGCACAAAGCGCGGCGGAAGCAAACCGTCATGGCGCGAACCGTTGCACCTACGCCTGACTGACGGGCGTAGATTCAGGTTACAATTCGACTGCAACGAATGTAAAATGAACATATATGCCGAGACTTGAACTGCTTACAGCACATAAGGCAACTATCATGATCGCCTTAACGGCGGTCGCACTGCTGATGTCGTCGTGCCATAACGGCAAGGCGGAAACATCCGCAGACACGGCAAGGTACACCCAAGAGCAAATTGACTCGATGACATTTGCCGACACCCACCATTATTCCGAGAACTACAACTTCGTAGTAAAGAAAGACTCGATAAACCTCGTAAAGCAACAGCCCGAAGAGATTCTCAACAACATGTTCACCGACACGGTGACAGTCTACCGCCACGACCACCTTGCCGTGGCTGAAATAAGAATAATCCCGAAGGATTCCATCGACTCCGTATGGGTGCAAGTGGCACGCGACCAGGAAACATTCGGCTGGATACACGAGTCGGTCCTGATGAAATCAGTCGTGCCGAACGATCCCATATCGCAATTCATCTCTACATTCTCTGACACCCACCTCCTGTTATTCCTTATTATAATAAGCGCAATATCGGCAGCCTACCTGATGCGCACGATCTTCAAGCGCAACGCAAAAATAGTGCACTTTAACGACATCAACTCGTTTTATCCCACGCTGTTGGCCATAGTCGTGGCGTCGAGCGCAACTCTGTATTCAAGCATACAGACCTTTGCCCCCGACACATGGCAGCATTTTTATTTCCACCCGACGCTCAATCCGTTCAACGTTCCGCCGATACTGGGCGTATTCCTCGTGTCGGTATGGGCGATAATAATAATCGGACTGGCCGTCGTCGACGTGGTGCGCAACATCCTGCCCACGGGCGAAGCCCTGCTATATCTTTGCGGTCTCGCCGGCGTATGCGCCGTAAACTACATAGTGTTCAGCATCACTACGCTTTATTACATAGGCTACCCCCTGTTTGCCGCATACCTTTATTTTTCCGTGAGGATATACCTGAAGCGCTTCCGCTACGCTTACATTTGCGGCAACTGCGGCGCAAGGATGAGCGGTAAAGGCCGATGCAAGGTATGCGGAACGATGAACTACTGAACGAAAAATCAACATAAATGATGATTGCACGGTTCGCCCGTTATACTTACCTTTGCACCGCCGAACAAAGGTAAAAAGCGAATGTACAATAACAACAAGACATACTTATCACTCGTTTGCCTGGCATTTGCCTGGCAGATAAGCACGCCGGCGGCGGTTCCGGACAACACTAAAAACGCCAAAACCATTAGTCATTCAGCCGAACTGCCCGACAATACGCCGGGCGGAGCCGCAGACACGTCACGCGTCTACGATCTCGACGAAGTAGTAATAATATCACAGCCCAAAGAGGTGATGAGCCTTAGGCACCAGCCGCTAAGCTCGTCGGTGTTCTCGGGGCGCGACATTAACAACCTCGGAGCACACGGCCTCAGCGACGTGGCCGCCTACGTGCCATCGTTTGCGATGCCGGCTTACGGCTCGCGCCTTACCTCGTCGATATACGTGCGCGGCATAGGCTCAAGGGTGAACAATCCGGCCGTAGGCATTTACGTTGACGGCATACCCTTAGTAAGCAAAAACTCTTTCAACTTCCACACATACCAGCTCGACCGCATAGACGTGCTCCGCGGCCCGCAAGGCACCCTCTACGGCATGAACACCGAAGGAGGGCTGGTGCGCCTGTACTCTAAAAGCCCGATGAAATACCAGGGCACAGACATCCGTCTCGGCTTAGGCACACACTTCTACAGGAACATCGAAGCCTCGCACTACGTAAAGACGAGCGACAGCTTCGCGTTTTCAGTATCAGGATTTTACAACGGACAGAACGGATTCTTCCGCAACTCCACTACCGGAAGGCGCGCCGACGCGTCAGACGAGGCCGGCGGTAAGACGCGCATGATATACAAACCTAACGACAGACTCACCGCCGACTTCACCGCCGACTACCAGTACGTAGACCAAAGAGCCTTCCCCTACGGCATGCTCGACGCTGTGACGGGGCACATAGACCGCCCCTCGACCAACAGGCGCAACAACTACAAACGCAACATGCTCAACACGGGGCTCGGACTGACTTACGACGCCGGCAGCCTAACCTTCGGCTCGCAGACCAGCTACCAGTTTCTGCGCGACCGCATGGACATGGACCAAGACTATCTGCCCGAAGACTACATGCATCTCGAACAGCGGCAGCTCATCAACGCCCTGACCCAGGAGCTGACGCTGAAAAGCAACGCCGAAACCGCCTGGCGGCACACGTCGGGGCTTTACGGCTCTTACCAGTGGCTGAAGACCGATGCACCCGTATTCTTCGACAAAGACTTCACCGGGAGGATAGCCTCGGGCATACAGTCGGCCATGTACTCGTCGATACTCCAGGCAATGGCCGAACAGATGGCGGCAGCAGGCATGCCCCAGGCCGTGGCCGAACAGACGGCCGCCGCCGCAATAGAGCAGGCCGGAGGCGTATCAGCCGACGTAAGCATGCAAGTGCCGGCACTCTTCCATACGCCGCAGGTGAACATCGGCGTGTTCCACGAGTCGAACATCGGCCTGACCGACCGCCTCACGGCTACCGTAGGGCTGCGTTACGACTACAACCGGGTGAACGTAAACTACGACACGAGCGCGGCCATGACTGTAACGGCAAGCGTAATGGGGGCACAGTCTACAAGCACCGTAGCCTCGATACTCACCAGCGGCACGCACGACTCCTACAGCCAGCTGCTGCCTAAGATAGGCCTGAGCCTCACCGTAGACCAAGCCGGTAGCAACGTCTACGCCGTGGTGAGCAAAGGATACAGGGCCGGAGGATACAACATACAGATGTTCTCAGACATACTGCAGGCCGAACTTACAAGCAGCATGCCTACGGCAAACACGGCCGGGGCGAGGCAAGGCGGAACCGACGACGGCAACACGACATACATACCGCACACCGCCGACGACTACGAGCGCGTGAACCGCACGATAACCTACAAGCCCGAAGAGAGCTGGAACTACGAGATAGGAGCCCACCTGAACCTCTTCGACGACAAGCTGCACGCCGACCTCTCGGCCTACTGCATGCAGATACGCAACCAGCAGCTGTCGGTAATGGCCTCAGGCTACGGCTTCGGCCGCATGATGGTCAACGCCGGACGCAGCCGCAGCTTAGGCCTCGAGGCCGCGCTGCGCGGAAGTGCTGTGGCCGACCGCGTAACGTGGGCTGCCACATACGCCTTTACTGCGTCGAAGTTCACCGAATACGACGAGACCGGAGACGACGGGCAGACCGTAAGCTACGCCGGCAACAGCGTGCCATACGTGCCCCGCCACACCCTGAGCCTACGCGCCGATCTGCGCCTGCCGTTAGGCACGAACGCGTCAAGAGCGTTCCTCGCCGGGGCCGACCTCACCGCCCAGGGGCGTACATACTGGGACGAAGCCAACACGGCCTCGCAGCCCTTCTACGCTCTGCTCGGCCTGTACGCCGGCCTGCAATGGGGCAAGGCCTCGCTGCGCCTGTGGTGTCGCAACGCCACCAACACGCGTTACGCCACGTTTGCCTTCAGCAGCAGTGCCTCCGGCCGTGAGCTGTGGTTCGCCCAAAAGGGCAATCCCGTGCAGGCTGGCGTAGACATCACCCTCAGGCTATGAAGCAGCCGCCGCACCGCATTGACATCCAACAAGTTACGATAGGCCACCTTTCACACTCCGAAAGGCGGCCTATTGCGTTGTAAAAGGTAACCTTTAGGCCTGCGAAAGGTTACCTTTGAGCACATTGATTGCATTATTTTCTCATTTACTGATGCAAATTTACGGTTTTCAAGTCTTGGCAACTGCATATCTGCACAAATACTACATGGACAACTTTAATTTGAAAATTCCCCGTAAATCATTTCCTGCTTTCACCCAAAATCACTATATTTGCAACATGAGACAGAAAATAGGAGATTAGTTCCTTGATGTCGCAAAATACATATTGACAGCAGTATTGCTTTCGTCGATGTTCAGCGATATGAAAAATCCATTTGTGTTTGCAGGTGTCATTTGTGCTTTCATCGCAGCATTTGGCATAGGTATTTATCTGAATAAAAAATCAGGAGAGAAAAACAATGGGAATAATTAGTGTACTTTTAATGCTGGCAGCAGCCATATTCATTACAGGCATGGTCTTATCGTCCGAAAATAAAAAAAACAAACAAGGCAATAATAAAAGCCGGATAAATTAATATGACGACCGAAAAGAAAAGACCACGTAGACTGAATGAAATTGGGAAATGGGTATTCAACCAAGTAGGAGGCAAAAAAGTTCCTTACTGATAATAAGAATTTATTTTTCAGGAAAATCGGTTCCATAAAACCCAAGACGGCTTTCGATGTCGAACAGGCCGCAAATTTTGCATGTGCAGGATATACCGACAATGACATTTTCAACGACATCAAGCTCCATGTATATAACGCACCGGCCATAAAATCAAAGATTCCGACGGCAAACAATATCCTTACCGAACTTTCACCACATTCTTACCGTCACACATTATTGACCAATAAAGACTGCAGAAGTGTAAACTTTTATTAGACGATATGCTTTTTCTTGCTTCATTTTCACATGATATCGTTCTCTTCTTGACCGTTATTCAGTAATATTTCATTATATTTGCATACGCTTCTACATTGGTAAAAGTATGACAAATATAGTTTTATTAATAAAACAACAATATGAGAAACAAGAACTTTTTTATACGTTTATTGACAATTTTGTTCATAACGCAATTGTTCTATGTTAGCGGACTTCAAGCAAAAACAATTGACGTCAACATTCCAGCGCAAACACACGAGCGTAAGTGGGGAACTATAAACATCCCCACGCAGAGAATATCACTTGAAGACGACGATGACGAAGACGATTATAAGTTTAAACGACGTGTGGAATATACCGTGACAAACATTCCTGAAGGTTTCGGCTTTTCAGGCTTATGCAACACACGTGGCTATAATGTCACGCCAAGTTCAAATAGCAGTGTCATACCTATGGAAATGAGCTATTATGATTATCTTAATATCAATAATATCGATGTCGCAGCCGAGCCTTCGCCCATCAAGAGTCCACAAGACATGGTAAACGTTATTAACGGTTTTGTTCCCGGAGGAGCTACGTTAAATGATAAAGGGGAAGTTGTGGTCTTAAAAGTAATAAATATTCCTTTAAATGCTACTGCAGGTGATACTAATACAGGACAGAAGCATTGGCCTATTCAGACTAATGTAACAATTGTCAGAGGTGCTGATTATGGGCAAATAGAATATTTTAACTTTGACATTGAGAACTCTTTTGTTTCCATCATAGATGGAGCCGTACTAGATTGCGATTTTAATATTTCAAATTCTACAATCGGAATTGGTTCTACCGGATGGGCCGACTTTGGCATTGGTATAAGTTCCACTAAAGGCAACGTCGTTTTTAAAGGAATACCTTATGGCGGGGAGCAGTTTGATCAATATTGCCTTTTAGATCGTCCTTATGCTGTTTTTTCCCTATATTCAAAAATGGGAAATTCCACTCTATCATTTGAAGATTTATCGGTGACATTTAGGAATCCAACAATTCATCCATCAACGACTTTCAATTTTAGAAATTGTGATATAATTATACATTCTACATTTGTTGGCGAAGAAGAAAAACTGACTGTTCAAGGAGGGAATGTAAATATTGACAATTGCTTATTCTCATATAACCCAAGTAATACATCTCATATTGTAGTAGAAAGTGGAAAATTACAAATTGACAATTCTGACATAAATGCAAACATAAGCGTAATAGGGAACAACGCCAATGTTGTGACTGATAACGTAAAGACTGATAGGCTTGTCGTCGAAAAAGGCAAAGCTGTGATAAACAATTGTTATTACGAGAATGGAATAACAATAAACGGTGGTTCGTTGGAAGTGAACAACGGGTATTATCCCAATGGCATCACTATAAACGGCGGTGAGCTTGAGGTGAATAACGGAGCTATAACTTCGCTGAATGTAAACAAAGAATACTGCAAGATAGAGCTGAACAACGGACATTTCAAGTCCGTCAACATGCCAATAAAGGTAAAGAAGCCTATACTCTCGCTGCTCGGGCCGAATGCAAGCTATTACGACAGGGACGGCACATATATGCCTTTCAAATTAGTTGACATAGAAGGAGTAGAGCAAAAGGAAGGAGCGATAGTTACAGGCATGGTCTATCCCGTGTCGTTCGTTATAAGCGACTATGGCTCAACGCCGTCCGCCGCATACGAGGCTGCACTGAAAGCCGACGTAGGCGTGAACGGCAAGGACATACGCATGCGTGAAAACGGAGACTTAGAGATATGGACACCCGAGGGCTTGGCGTGGCTAGCCTTCGTACAAAGCGACACTCATGACCGTGTGCTTACAGGGCGTGAATATTTCGAGAAGAGCAAAGACTGGTATCTTATGACCGACATAGACATGGACGGATACGGAACAGGATGGCCAAACCTAAATGTGTCCGGACGCACATTCTACGGTCAGCAGCATCGCATCTATAATATGAACATATTTCGCCCTGATGCGTCTTTCTTTAACGAAATTAATTTTAATAGCGTAGTTAGGGATTTGATAGTAGAAGGTAGTGTTACCAATAAGGAAGATAAAGGTGGGCGTGAAATTAAAGATTACATAGTATATGACGTCGCAGGTTTTGCAAAAAAGAATGACGGGCTGATTGTCAATTGCGCCTTTAAAGGCGGAGTGTGGAATACGGCTATAGGTAATGCCGTTAACGTAAGTGGATTTGTCAGCATAAATGGCGGAAGAATTGAAAACTGCTATGTGGCTCCATGCGGTCAACTCATCGGAGGAGTGCGCAATGAGAACGACTCTCCCCTAATGATAAAATATCCTTGTTCCCATAATTTTGAAACTTATAGTGTTGCAGGATTTGCAAGTACCAACATGAGTTCCAGTAGCATTGTGTATGAAGACGGTTCGTGGAAAAACATTGGAGGATTTATAGACAACAGCTATTTTGGCGGCCAAGTGACTTATAGCGTACCTACATCGTCAGATGAATATGAGTTCTATGCTAAAATGGAACTTGGTATTCTCAGCAACAGAGTAGACTCTTGCAAGACACTTTACTTCCTCAATGCCGACGTTTCCGCCGAGACATTAAACAAGAATGCACTTGAACACACGCCTGAAAAGTATGAAGGGAATAACCGTTACCCATACGTGGAATGGGCTGCGTGGGTGGAGAGCGACGACAAGCAGTGCGGCCGTCCTTACTTTGTTTGGGAAAAGAATCTTGACGACACGCCCTCAGGCATCGACGGCGTGGAGGCGCAGGGCGGCTTCAAGGCATGGAGCGAAGACGGCATGCTATGCTTCTGTACCGACGGAAGTGCCGATGTGCTGGTATATTCGGCAGGCGGAAGGCTGTGCGTGCGCCATTCTGCACAGACCGGAACTGAGCGCGTGGCCTTGCCCAAAGGCATATACATAGTAAAATGCGGAGGAACAAGCAAGAAGGTAATCTTATGATTTAAAAACAGTTTCCCCTTATCAAAGAGCTTTATCAAGAGCACCCCAAAAGTCAGGCAATGAACTTTTGGGGTGCTTTATTTAAACCCAAATCGGAATAAGGAAACGCTCGGCGAAGGGATGCCGAGATGTGAAAAAATACAATTTTAATCGGGTAATTGTAGAAAATAAAAATAAAATGCGTAATTTTGTAGGCTAAATGAACACAACCGAACTGCAAAAAGTAAAACAACGGTACAACATCGTAGGCAACTGCGACGGGCTGAACCGTGCGATCGACATCGCCATGCAGGTGGCGCCGACCGACCTGTCCGTACTCATCATCGGCGAGAGCGGCGTGGGTAAAGAGATAATACCACGCATAATTCACGACAACTCGCCCAGGCGCAGGGAGAAATACTTTGCCATCAACTGCGGTTCGATACCCGAGGGAACGATCGACAGCGAACTGTTCGGCCACGAGAAAGGCTCGTTCACCGGTGCCATAGGCGAAAGCGAAGGATACTTCGGAGTGGCTAACAAGGGCACGATATTCCTCGACGAGGTGGGCGAGCTGCCCCTCGCCACACAGGCCCGACTGCTCAGGGTGCTCGAAACGGGCGAATACATACGCGTGGGCGGCCAGAAAATAATGAAGACCGACGTGCGCATAGTGGCAGCCACAAACGTGAACATGCGCAAGGCAATAAGCGAAGGACGATTCAGGGAAGACCTATATTACCGCCTTAACACCATACCAGTACAAATACCGCCGCTGCGCGACCGCGGCGAGGACATCATACTGCTGTTCAGGCTTTTCGCCATGCAGATGGCCGAGAAATACCACCTGCCGAAAATAACCCTGACCGACGAGGCCAAGACGGCCATGCTGAAATACAAATGGCCGGGCAACGTAAGACAGCTGAAAAACATCACCGAGCAGATGTCGGTGCTCAGCGAAAACAGGGTGATAGACGGGCAAGCCATAAGGAAGTTCATACCCGAAGACGCCGAAAGCATGCAGCTCGCACCAATGAGCACGAGCGGAAGCCACTCATTTGAAAGCGAGCGCGAGATATTATATAAGATACTTTACGAGCTGCGCGGCAACGTTAGCGACATGCGCCGGGAGATAAACAACCTGAAGAAGCAGATAGACACGCTGCGGGGCACGGGCGTGACAGCTCATGGCAACACCGCCCTACCCTCGATAATAGCCGACGGCGGCGCGGGCATAGGCGCGCAGGTGAGGACGACGCCACCCGTGCAAGACGCCGTAGCCGAGGAAATATCCGAGCCCGAGAGCCTCAACCTTGACGACCTGGGCAGGCAAATGGTGGAAAAAGCACTTGAACGCAACGGCGGCAACAGGAAAAAAGCCGCCAAAGAGCTGGGCATATCAGACCGCACCCTCTACAGAAGGATAAAACAATATGGACTTGACAAACAATAAGAACAACGGCATGAAGAGGCTGGCCGCGCTGGCCGTCATCGTCGTAACGCTCGTGTCGTGCAGCGTATCCTACAGATTCAACGGCGCAAGCATCGACTACACCAAGACCAAAACCATACAGATAGCCGACTTCCCCATACGCTCAAGCTACGTGTGGGGCCCGATGGCAAGCATATTCAACAACGAGCTTAAGGACATCTTCGCCCGCAACACGCGCCTGATACAGGTGAGGAACAACGGCGACATGAAGATAGAAGGCGAAATCACCCAATACTCACAACGCAACAAGGCCGTGACGGCCGAAGGCACGTCGGCACAGGCGGAACTCTCGATGACGGTAAACGTAAGGTTCACCAACAACGCCAACCACACCGAGGACTTCGAGCGGCAGTTTACGGCGACGGCCTCGTTTGAGACTACTACGTCGTTCACCTCCGTACAGGAAGAACTCGTAACGCAAATGGTGGAAGACATCACCGACCAAATATTCAACGCCACCGTAGCCAACTGGTAAAAAAGGCACGCACGACAAATGGACTTGGAGCAACTCATAAAACACCCCGAACTGATGGACAAGGAGACGCTTTACGACCTGCGCTCGCTCCTTGCCCTCTACCCCTATTTCCAGACGGCGAGGCTGCTGCTGCTCCAAAACCTGTACTTGCTGCACGACCCCACCTTCGACGAGGAACTGAGACGCTCGGCCGTCTACGTCACGGACCGCAAAGTAGTGTTCAACCTCGTGGAAGCAGCCCACTACAAGCTGCGCACGCAGAAAAAGGAGAAAAGGCAAAATACGGCCGACGCTGACGCCGGCGGCACCGAAGGAAGCAACCGCACGATATCGCTGATAGACAAATTCCTCGACTCCATACCCGCCGACACCGACGAGACGAAAAACAAGGAGGGAAAAAGGAAACGCAAGCCCACACCTGCCGACGCCGCAATAGACTACGTGTCTTACCTGCTTGAGACCGAAGGCGACGACACCGACGGTAACGACGCTGCAAGCCCGGCAATGAAAGGGCAAGACCTGATAGACAACTTCATCAACAACGAAAACGGCAAGATAGAGCTTAAGGACGAACCGGAATACATGCCCGAAATAGACAACAACGAGAAAAAAGAAGGCGACGAAAAGTATTTTACGGAAACTTTGGCCCAAATTTACATACGGCAAGGGCGATATTCAAAGGCTTTGGAAATTATTAAGCGTTTAAATTTGAATTATCCAAAAAAAAATGCTTACTTTGCAGACCAAATCAGGTTCTTGGAAAAACTGATAATAAATAATAAATATAAATAAAAACAATGTACACGTTATTTGTAATCTTAATCTGCCTGGCTGCAGTACTTATGATAGGCATAGTGCTCATCCAGGAGTCAAAAGGAGGCGGACTGGCCTCTAACTTCTCATCGTCTAACCAAATCATGGGCGTGCGCAAGACCACCGACGTAATCGAAAAGGCAACATGGGGGCTCGCAATCGCAATGGTAGTGCTGAGCGTAATCTGCGCTTACGTAGCCCCGACGGCTACCGACACGGAAAGCGTAATAGAAAGAAACGCAACCGAGCAACAGCAGACCAACCCGAACAACCTGCCCGGATTCGGTGCCGGACAAACCAAAGAAGCCACCCCTGCAAAGACTGGTGAAGCAACACAGAAGGCAGCTCCTGCAGCAACCGGAAACGCGGGACAAGCAACCGAAAAAGCGGCAACAACAACACCGCAAGCCCCTAAAACACCGGCAAATTAAACAAAAGCAGAAAAAAACGCGGGATTTATTTGGTGGATTCAAATAAATCCCGTACCTTTGCACTCGCTTTGGTAAACAAAGCAACCGAAACAACACGGTGGATGTAGTTCAGTTGGTTAGAGCGTCAGATTGTGGTTCTGAATGTCGTGGGTTCGAGCCCCACCCTCCACCCCTCAATAAACAAGCGGAAATCCTGATAAACAAAGGGTTTCCGCTTGTTCGTTTATCTATCAGAGTAGATACAATATTTTTTTAAGGTTATAAGGTTATGCGGTATTACGGTTCTTGGAACGTAAGCGTGCAAACATTTATAACTGAATAATCATAAAACCACACGCTCCTATAACTGCGCAATATAACCGTAAAAACCACAAAACTCACCATCATTTCTTTCCGCCGAAGTTGCCTCTACCGCCTCTCGTGGCACCATTGCGGCTTGCCCCGTGACTTCTGCCGCCACTGCCTATTGACCTTTTAGGAGTGTTGCGATTTACGGTTGACGGCCTTGCTACACTGCGATTGGGGCTGAAGGTGTTGCTCGGTGTCCGTTTCCGGCTGACGTTAACTTGACGGCGGCCTATGCTTGAACCGCTACTCTTGTTTGGGCGCGCCGTTGTCCGCGTGCTGCTTTCGCGATGGTTGCGCATGTTGCTGCGGTTGTTCCTAAAGGTTTGCCCTACCCGACTTTTGTCGACCGTCCAGCCTTTAGGCCTTTGCGTAGCTCCCAAACTGTGGCGGTTGCCATTGTTAGGCTTGTGCTTATCGTAACGGCGGTTGTCCGGACGCCCTGTGTCATGGCCACCGCCCGGACGTGAACCTTTATGGTGGAAGTCGCCACGGTCGAACCTGTCTCTCAGACCGTGCCATTTTACGCTGTGTCCGTGGTGGAATGTGCGTCCCTTATACCAGCTCCGTCCTCCGTTGTGATGCCAGCTGTGACCGCCCCTGTAGGTTATGTATATGTTAGGCCGCCCGAAATACAGGAAGTGGCGACGCGGATAGCGCGAATATATGGCGAAATGCCATACTCCCGAGGCAAAGTAAAGCGGACGGTAGAAGTAGGTGGCGGCACAGAACGCGCGATACTGCCAATCGAGCAAAATGTAGCTCAGGTCGAGGTTACGTTGCGTCCAATAGGCGGCATAGAGGTCATCGGGCGTGTTGACACTCATCAGATAGTCGAGGTTTATCTCGAATGCGGCGTCATACTGCTCTTCGGTAAGGTTAAGCTCGTAGGCCATCTTGTCCGTAAGGAATAATGCTTGGTCGCGTGCCTGCTCATAGCTCATGGCACTTGCCGTGACTGCCAGGGTGAGCATTACTGTTAAAGCTGTAATGAATCTTTTCATGACGAATATATTTTTAGAGAGTGCGTATTTGTAGTTTTGTCTTATGCAAAGTAACGGATAAATCTTCGTCTGCCGAAAGGTTTTTCCCTACGAGTGCACGGGAAAATCCCTATGTTTTACGTGAGTTCGATGTAAGAACCTTACGCAATAAGCCTGCTTTTGTCAATGATGTCGATATTCATAGACGGCTTTTTC
>CALUFN010000016.1 GCA_944319945.1 uncultured Prevotella sp. | reverse complement strand
CGGCAATTGCTTTTACTGCCGTCAACGCTAAAGCGCAACAGCCCGAGGGATTGACGTTCGAGCATCACGGCGACACGCTCACGGTAGTACATATCGGCAAACCGTCGAAGTATCTCATCCTCCCGATAGAGGAGCTTGAGGGCGAGGCTAAGGTCAACGCCGACCCATTGAAGCCCGGCGAGGTGGCCATGGACGTGCGCTTAGCCGTCAACAACACCGACTATTACGTGCCGTTCCCCATACCGGAGGGCACAAAGACCGTCACCATACGCCGCGCACCGGCCTCGGCGCAGTGCTGGGCTAAGATGAGCTTGAGCGACACCTTCGACACTACCAATACCGACTATTACCGCCCTCTGTACCACCACACGCCGCTCTACGGCTGGATGAACGACCCCAACGGCATGGTGTATAAGGACGGCGAGTATCATCTGTATTTCCAGCACAATCCCTACGGCTCGAAGTGGGGCAACATGCACTGGGGCCACTCGGTAAGCCGCGACCTCATACACTGGCAGCATCTCGCCCCGGCCATAGGCCGCGACTCGCTCGGCCACATATTCTCGGGCAGTACGGTGGTTGACAAGGACAACACCGCAGGCTACGGCAAGAACGCCCTCATAGCACTGTACACATCGGCGAGCGACGAGTTCGGCCAGATACAGAGCATGGCCTACAGCACAGACAACGGCCGCACGTACACCAAGTATGACAAGAATCCCGTGCTGAAGCCTTTCGACGGCCTTAAGGATTTCCGCGACCCGAAGGTGTTCTGGTATGCCCCCGACAAGAAGTGGATAATGATAGTATCAGCCGACAAGGAGATGCGCTTCTACTCGTCGCACGACCTTAAGCAGTGGACTTACATGAGCGCATTCGGCAAGGGTTACGGCGCACAGCCCAACCAGTTCGAGTGTCCCGACTTCGTGCAGATGCCCGTGGATGGCGACAAGGGCAACATGAAGTGGGTGATGATAGTCAACATCAACCCGGGCTGCATGTTCGGAGGTAGTGCTACGGAGTATTTCGTGGGCGATTTCGACGGAGAGAAGTTCACATGCGAAACCAAGCCCGATGTCGTAAAGTGGCTTGACTACGGCAAGGACCACTATGCCGCCGTCTGCATATCCAACACCGGCGACCGCACCATAGCCATACCATGGATGAGCAACTGGCAGTATGCCAACATAACGCCCATACGCCAGTATCGCGGAGCCAACGGACTGCCGCGCGAACTGTCGCTTTACACTAAGGACGGGCAGACCTACGTGGCCGCCAACGTAGTGAAGGAAGCTGCCTGCCTGCGCAAGGACAGCACCCTTATAGGCGACGTTACGGTAAGCGGACGGCGTGACTTCGACCCGATACTCAAGGCCAACGACGGTGCCTACGAATTGACGATGACCGTAGCTCCGGGGCAAGCCAAGACGTCAGGCTTTGAGCTCTCAAACGCTAAGGGAGAGAAAGTGAAGATCTACTTCGACGCTATGAACAACCGTCTTGTAATGGACCGTACCGAGAGCGGCATCACCGACCTGACCAAGTGGGGCAACTACGACGTACACGCAAAGGAGACCGACGACCACCGTAAGCACCTCTCCGTGAACTATAAGAACGATTTCGCCCTCGGCACGTGGGCCCCTCTCTCACTCTGCGACGGCAAGGAGTACCGCTTGGACGTGTTCGTAGACAAGTGCTCGGTTGAGATCTTCGTAGACGGAGGCCGCATCGCGATGACCAATCTCGTGTTCCCCACCGAGCCGTACAACACCCTTACCCTTTACAGCGAAGGCGGAGAGACTCAGGTTAAGGACCTTAAGACGTATAAGTTAGGCTTGTAACAACTTAATACCTATAAGAATATGAAAAACATCGTGATGTCGATAGTGATGGCGGCGGCAGCCGCCGGCTCGGCAGCCCAGGGCTCGGCCGAGCCTAAGAACATAAGAATCTCGACGGCGGAGACCGACCTCGTGTTGCAGGTTGGCACCAACGGCCGGCTCTACCAAGTGTATTTCGGCGACAGGTTGAGGCACGAGGGCGACCTCTCCAACCTCGACTGGCGCGTACATGCGGCGTCTGACGGCTCTGTGTCGGAGCGCGGCTGGGAGGTGTATTCAGGCTCGGGCAACGAAGACTTTTTCGAGCCTGCCATATCGGTGACCCATGCCGACGGCAACCCTTCCACCTATTTATATTATGAGTCGTCTGCGGTGAAGGCCGTAAACGGCGGTACGCAGACCGACATACGCCTGCGCGACGACAAGTATCCGCTGGAAGTGACGCTCCACTACGTGGCATACGAGCGTGAGAACGTCATCAAAACTTGGAGCGAGATACGCCACGACGAGCGCGGCGAGGTTACGCTCAACCGCTACGCCTCTACCATGCTTTACTTCAACGAGCCTGAGTATTACCTCACGGAGTTCAGCAGCGACTGGGCAAAGGAGGCCCAGATGGGCACCCAGAAGCTGCTGCCCGGCAAGAAGGTGCTCGACACCAAGCTCGGCAGTCGTGCCGCCATGCACATGCAACCCTTCTTCCTGCTCGGGCTTGACGGCCCGGCTAAGGAGGCGACGGGCCGCGTAGTGACCGGTACGATAGGCTGGACGGGTAACTTCAGCTTCACCTTCGAGGTGGACAACGTAGGCAACCTGCGCGTCATCCCGGCCATAAACTCCTACGCCTCGGCCTATAAGTTGAAGAAAGGCGAAGTGTTCACAACGCCCGAATTTATCTTTACGATGAGCAGTCGCGGGGCGGGGCAGGGCAGCCGCAACCTGCAGGCTTGGGCCCGTAAGTATCAGTTGAAAGACGGAATGGGCACTCGTATGACCCTGCTCAACAACTGGGAGAACACCGGGTTCGACTTCGACCAAGAGAAGCTGGCCGCCCTAATGAAAGAGGCTAAGGACTTAGGCGTGGACATGTTCCTGCTCGACGACGGATGGTTCGGCAACAAGCATCCGCGCAACGACGACAAGGCGGGCTTGGGCGATTGGGAGGTGAACGCCTCGAAGCTGCCCGGAGGAATAGCCGCACTTACTAAAGCCGCCGACGAGGCGGGCGTAAAGTTCGGCTTGTGGATAGAGCCTGAGATGATCAACCCGAAGAGCGAGCTGTTCGAGAAGCATCCCGACTGGGCCATACATTACCCCAACCGCGAGACGTACTACTACCGCAACCAGCTGGTCTTGGACTTGAGCAACCCCGAGGTGCAGGACTATGTGTTCGGCGTGGTTGACCGCCTGCTGGCCGACAATCCCGGTATAGCCTACTTCAAGTGGGACTGCAACAGCCCGATAACCAACATATATTCGCCTTACCTGAAGGAGAATCAGGGGCAGCTGTACATCGATCATGTGCGCGGAGTGTACAACGTGATGCGCCGCGTGGCCGAAAAATACCCCCAAGTGCCCATGATGCTCTGCTCGGGCGGCGGCGCGCGGTGCGACTACGAGGCGTTGAAATACTTCACCGAGTTTTGGTGCAGCGACGACACCGACCCCGTAGAGCGCCTCTACATACAGTGGGGCTTCTCGCAGGTGTTCCCCGCAAAGGCCATGTGCGCCCATGTAACAAATTGGGACAAGACGGCTTCGGTGAAGTTCCGCACCGACGTCGCGTCGATGTGTAAGCTCGGATTCGACATAGGCCTGCAGTCGCTTACGGCCGAGGAGTTGGAGTTCTGCCGCCAAGCCGTGGCCACGTGGAAGCGACTTGAGCCTGTGACGATGGACGGCGAGCAGTATCGCTTGGTGTCGCCCTACGACGGCAACCACATGGCCGTAAACTATGTGTCGCAAGACCGCAGTCGAGCCGTGCTCTTCGCTTACGACATTCATCCGCGCTATCAGGAGAAGCTGACGCCCGTTAAGCTGCAAGGGCTCGACCCTGACAAGACCTACACCGTGAGGGAGGTTAACCTGATGCCCGGCACGAAGTCGAATCTTAAGGCCGACGGCAAGAGCTTTACGGGCGACTATCTTATGAAAGTAGGCCTCGACGTGTTCGGTTTCGCCGACATGCAGAGCCGCGTCATAGTGTTGGAGTAGGGGCGGCGGCGAGCCTTTCAGCGGCAAGGCGTAGGTATCCTGCGGACTAAATGATGCAGGAACGCAAATATGCTGGTAATCAGCGTGTTATCAACAATGCCGCAAAAGGCCGCCTTTCAGCCTGCAAAAGGTTACCTTTCAGTGTGTAAAAGGTAACCTTTTGCAGGCTGAAAGGCGGCCTTTTGGATTTCCATCCGTCGGCTGTGAGATATCGTACAAAATGATGTAAATATGTTACATGTACGTTATTTAACAGTAATTGAAACGATATTGACATGTGCGTGTATGTAGTTAGATTAATTTTGCGGCATCGAAAACAAGAAAGTTTACTAACCAAAACACATGTATTATGATTAAAAGCATTAAGCGGATGCTGCTAAGCGCAGTATTTACGGCTTTCGGCTTTGTCGCTTTCGCCCAGCAGCCTGTCGACGTGGGCGGTAACGTTAAAGACGAAAACGGCGAACCAGTCATCGGTGCTACGGTGACGGAAGAAGGCACGAAGAATGCCACCGTTACCGATTTTGACGGTAATTTTAAGTTTAAGGCTCCGCAGGGGGCTAAGTTGCGGGTTACCTATATAGGGTATAAGACGGCCGTAGTGACAGCCGGCCCCAATGTAAGCGTCACTTTGCAGGAGGACAACGCCCTGCTTGACGAGCTTGTCGTGACGGGCTACACCACGCAAAGGAAAGCCGACCTGACGGGCTCGGTGGCGGTGGTTTCCACCGATGAGCTGAAAACAAGCCCGGACCCTGACCCCATGCGTGCCCTGCAAGGCCGAGTGCCCGGTATGACGGTGACGGGCAACGGCTCGCCTATCGGCACGGGTACGGTGCGCATACGCGGCGTAGGCTCGATAAATTCGTCGCAAGACCCGCTTTTCATCATCGACGGCGTACCTACGACGGCGGCGCTTAACTCGCTCAACACTAACGACATCGAGTCGATGCAGGTGCTGAAAGACGCGGCCTCTGCCTCTATCTACGGTTCGCGTGCGGCTAACGGCGTGATAATCATCACGACGAAACAGGGCAAGAAAGGCGGCAAACTGAAAGTGGACTTCTCGGCCAACCTTACCGCGTCGTTCTACACTTCGCAGTCGCTCATGAAGCTGTGCAACTCTTCTGAATACGCCACGGCAATGGCGCAGGCCGCCATGAACGACGGTATAGACCCCGTGACTTATGCCGCAAACTACGGACTTGACCTTAATGCCGCCGTCGGAACGCCGATCACCGTATGGAATCCGGCTACGTCGCAGTATGTAAATTACACCGTTAACGGGCGTTATGACGGATTTATCAATGCCGACAAGACAATGAGATACTCCGACACTGACTGGCTCGACGAGATTTCACGCACCGGTTTCTCGCAGAATTACGACCTGTCTTTGTCTAATGCGACCGACAAATATTCAGCTCTCTTCTCGCTCGGCTACAAGAAGAACGAGGGTATATTGAAGTATTCTTCGTTTGAGAACATTTCCGCCCGAATCAACACTTCTTACAACGTGAACAAGATGTTGAAGGTAGGCGAGAACTTCACGCTCACCTGGTCGAAGCAAGTTGACAGCGCTCCGATGGAGAACGCGCTTAAGATGTCTCCAATAGTGCCCGTCTACGAGATTGACGGCGAGACGTTCGGAGGCCCCGTAGGCAGCATGCCCGACCGTCAGAACCCCTTGCGCGAGATGTATATGAACAAAGACAACCATCTTGATTACTGGCGACTTTTCGGCAACGCATACGTCGAGCTGACTCCTATAAAGAACCTTACGCTGCGTTCGAGCTTCGGCATCGACTTCTATACGTCGTTCATACAGTCGATGAACCATACGTTTCACTCGGATATTGTCAACAACAACATTGCCAGCACAACGCTTTCTAATAAGAATGACATGAACTGGACTTGGTCGAATACGGCTACATACGGTTTCAACATAGCCGAGAAACACGACTTCCAGGTGCTCCTCGGAGCCGAGTTGTCAAAGCAAAGCTCTATCGACTGGTCCGGATACAACGAGGGTTACGCCATTGAGACGCCTGATTACATGTGGCCGAACGCCGCCACCGGCACAGCCCGCGTTACCGGCGCAAAGGTTGGTTACCGTCTCGCCTCGTTCTTCGGCAAGGTAGATTACAACTACGACGATTTCATCCTCGCTTCGTTCACGATACGTCATGACGGTTCGTCACGCTTCGGCAAGGATCACCGTTGGGGTACTTTCCCCGCCGCTACGCTCGGTGTCCGCGTGTCAAAGCTAATCGAGGCCGATTGGCTCAACGACTGGAAAATACGCGCCTCATGGGGTAAGACCGGTAACCAGGCCATCGACAACAACGCACAATTCGGCCTTTACGTCGTAGACTATGGTCTCGACCGTGTTACTTCGACCGCTTATGACCTGTATTTGCAAGGTTCCGGCACGTTCCCCTCAGGTTACCGTGCGACTCAGTTGCCTAATCCTTTCCTTAAATGGGAGGCAGCCACGCAGTACAACGTAGGTACGGACTTCACGCTTTTCCGTAATAATCTCTACGGATCTATCGACTGGTACATCAAGGATGTTGACGACATGCTCATCAATCCTGCCTATATCGGCACCAAAGGCGAGGGCGGTGCCAGCTGGATGAACGGCGCTTCGCTGCGCAACTGGGGTATGGAATTCATGTTGGGATACCGCAAGAACTTCGCCAACGGTCTCGGGATAGACATCAACGCCAATGCGGATTTCTATCGGAACAAGGTTACATACCTGCCGTCAGTGGCTACCGGATCTTACGCTCATACGTCTAAGGAGAATCTCGTACAGTCTGGCGAGCCTTATGGCTCAATCGTCGGGTACGTGGTTGAAGGGCTTTTCCAAAGTCAAGAGGAAGTTGACGCTTCGGGACAGACCAACGCCCGCGTCGGAGGACTTAAATACAAGGATATCGACAACAACGGAATAATCAACGCCGACGACCAAGACTGGATATACAATCCCGTGCCAAAGTTCTCTTACGGTGTTAATATAGCCCTCAGCTACAAGGGTTTTGACCTGTCGATGTTTTGGCAGGGCGTATGCGACAAGGACGTTTACAACAACCAAAAGTTCCAAACCGACTTCTGGTCGGTCACCGATGTGGGCTCGAACAAGGGTAACCGTCTGCTTGACGCATGGAATACGAACAACACAAGTTCAGACATTCCGAGGCTTACCACCATCAACAACGGTGACGAGGGACGCGCTTCAAGCTATTTCGTGGAGAACGGATCTTACTTGAAATTGCGTACTCTGCAAATCGGCTACACGCTGCCGGCAAAGTTCTTGTCGAAGCTCAAGATGACGAGCGCCCGTGTTTACCTGTCAGGGCAGAACTTGCTTACGATAAAGAGCAGCAGCCTTACATGTTCGGACCCGGAGAATCCGGATTGGAATTATCCGTTGGCAACATCGGTTTCATTCGGTTTGCAATTAGGTTTTTAACAATAAACGATTACGATAATGAAAAAGATATATAGCATATTTGCGGCTTGTGCATTGGGACTTACACTTTCGAGCTGCGACGATTTCCTGGATTATAATCCTACGGCGGTAGTCGACGAGGAATTGGCTTTCTCCGACCCGGAGGGCATGGTGACTTCGGCTTATGCCATGCTTGGAGATTGTTGGTACACGTATCCGTTCAACCTGTTCCCTTACGGTGACGTAACTTCTGACGACTGCCTTAAGGGTGGCAGCGGAACAGGCGACACTGGATACCATGCCTTTGACATTTGGACGACGTTGGCGCCCAACACTCCCGGCGAGATGGACGAACTGTGGTACCGTCTTTATTGTGCCGTATCGCGTTGCAACCGCGCCCTGCTCTCGCTTAACCAATACGGCGAGAATGTTCTCGGTGAAGAGACCATGCGCCAGCGTGTGGCCGAGGTTAAATTCTTACGCGCCCATTTCTATTATAAACTGCTGACGGTGTTCCACAACATTCCGTGGATTGACGAGGACGTAGAGGCGAAAGGCTCGCAGGAATCGGTGAGAAACGATGAGTTCACATACGACGAACTGTTCCACAAGATAATTGCCGACTTCAGGCAGGCTTACGATGTTTTGCCGGTGAAAGGGCCGGGTGAGGACGGTTGCGCCAACAAGATTGCTGCTGCGGCTTACCTTGCCAAGTGTTACCTTAACCTCGCATGGGGCGACGGGTACGAGGCAACTACGGGCGTAGACCATATCAACCGTGATTATATGGACAGCGTGGTGGTATATACGAACGACGTGGTAAATTCAGGTTACGGCTATCTCGAGGATTACGGTGACATATTCCTGCCGGAATATAAGAACAGTAAGGAATCTGTGTTCGCCGTGCAGACATCTGACTATGAGGATGACCACACGACTTACGGGCGTGCCAATTGGTCGAACACTCTTAACGGGTGCTGGGGCATGTGGTCGTGCGGATGGGACTTCCACAAGCCTTCGCAGGATCTTGTAAACGCTTTCAAGACAAGGAACGGACTGCCCGAATTTGACGATTACAACGACTCCGACGCATATCCAGTCAACGGCCGGCCGGACGGACAGAAGTGGGACCCGAGGTTGTTCCACACCGTAGGCATGCCTACGTTCCCTTACAAGTATGAGGCTGAGTACACTATGACGATGGACAATTCGCGCGACGCCAGCGACTACGGATTCTACACGTCGCTCAAGGAAGTGCCGCAGCGTTCGCAGGGCGAGACGTTCAACGGCTCTTGGCAGGCCTTCGCGATGAACGACTACGTGTTCCGTTACACCGACGTGATGCTGATGCGCGCCGAGGCTCTTATCGAGCTTGACCGCATGCAAGAGGCCGGCGAGATTATAAACGCCATACGCCGCCGTGCGGCCAACTCGATAACGAAGCACATATCATACGCCGCCGACCAGTGCGAGATAGCCGAATATCCGGCATCTTATTTTGCCGACAAGGAGACAGCCCGCAAGTGTCTGCGTTGGGAACGCCGTTTGGAAATGGGTATGGAGAACAACCGCTTCTTCGACCTGCGTCGCTGGGGTATAGCCTCTGAGACTCTTAACGCCTATTTCGAGCGCGCGCAGCATTATACTTACGAAGGCCGTGCTTACGGAGCTTATTATAGCGCCGCTCATTTCACGCCGGGTAAAAACGAGTATTTCCCCGTGCCGTACAACCAGATGTTCTACATTCCCGGGCTGTACACGCAAAACAAGGGTTACGAGTAAAAAGATTCGGGATGACGTGAAGGCATGTCGGTCGTTGATGTAAACATGATTTTTTGATATGTACATAAGTAGTTGAATGCCAAAGTCTTACCGACTGCCTTGCAAAAGGTCGCCTTCCGGCGTGCAAAAGACCGCCTTTTAGGCTGTAAAAGGTTGTCTTTTGCAACGCCGAAGGTTACCTCTCATAAACTTGAATCTTTGCTACAATATAACCAGTAATGCTTGAGTTATTTATTAACAGGAACAAACAATTAAAAAAATAAGACAATCATGAAAGCTAATAATAAACTATACGCTTCGCTCCTCGGAGCTATGCTCGGCCTTCTTCCTATATGCGCGTCGGCCGAATCAGCACTGACGGTGAAGCACTTGGCCAACCAGCAGAACATAGTGGCCGTAACCGAGGCAAAGCGTTATCTGCTCCTGCCCGTGCAGGACAACGCCCCTGAGGCCAAAGTAGGCATAATCAGCGGCAACGCGCAGGTAGGCGTGTTGGCCAACATAAGGCTCGCCCGCGAGCGTGTTGACTATTACGTGCCGTTGAGCCTTGAAGGCTTTGTCGGCGAAGACGTGAAGATCGACGTGCAAGGTATGCCCGAGGAGGCCGTTTGCTGGAAGGAGATAAAACTCTCTGACACGTTCGACATGGCTAATAAGGAAAAGTATCGCCCCGTATATCATCACACCCCGGCCTACGGATGGATGAACGATCCTAACGGAATGTTCTACAAGGACGGCACGTACCACCTGTATTTCCAGCACAACCCCTACGGCTCCGTGTGGGGAAACCTCAGCTGGGGGCACTCTACGAGCACCGACTTGGTGCACTGGACGTTTGAGGGCGACCCCGTGATGCCCGATGCCTGGGGGCTGATATTCAGCGGCTCGGCCGTAGTTGACAAGGATAATACGGCAGGTTTCGGCAAGGATGCCATTGTAGCTTTCTACACAACGGCCAAGCCTTCGCCCTGGGGCGACGTGCAGATGCAGTGCATGGCAGTGAGCACGGACAACGGTAAAACGTTCACCAAGTGTGAGGACAACCCCATATTGACGTCGGCCGAGCGCGACTTCCGCGACCCGAAGGTGTTCTGGTACGCCCCCGACAAGCATTGGGTGATGGTGCTCGCCGTAGGTCAGGAGATGCAGATATTCTCTTCCAAGAACCTTAAGGAATGGAAATATGAGAGCAGCTTCGGCGCAAAGCAGGGCGCCCACGGCGGCGTTTGGGAGTGCCCAGACCTGGTAGAACTGCCCGTAGAGGGAACGAAGGAGAAGCGTTGGGTGCTCTTCTGCAACATCAACCCGGGCGGACCGTTCGGCGGCAGCGCCACGCAGTACTTCGTGGGGCGCTTCGACGGCCGGAAATTCACCAACGACTATCCGACCAAGACCAAGTGGATGGACTACGGCAAGGACCACTACGCCACGGTAACGTTCAGCAATGCGCCCGGCGGCCGCTGCATCGCCCTCGGCTGGATGAGCAACTGGCAGTATGCAGCCATAGTGCCGACGATGCAGTATCGCTCGGCCAACACGATAGCGCGCGACCTGAGTCTTTACCGTGAGAACGGCGACCTGAAGCTGCGTTGCGCCCCGTCGCCCGAGATTGACAAGGCGCGCACGGACAAGAAGGCCGTCAAGGCGTTCACCGTAAGCGGCTCTTACGACATAGCTTCGTTGCTCGACGATAACGGCGGCACTTACGAGATAGACCTGACCATTGAGAACCAGGGCGCGCAGAAGATCGTAATGACGCTCGCAAACGGCAAGGACGAAAGCCTTTACATGTATTACGACACGACGGCCAAAGAGTTCGTAATGGACCGCAGCCGTAGCGGAGAGACCGGCTTCAGCCGCGACTTCCCGGCTATGACCGTAGCCCCGGCGGCCGATACCGACGAGATTAACCTCCGTCTGTTCATCGACCGTTCGAGCGTTGAGGCATTCGGCGACGGCGGCAAGTTCGTCATGACCAACCTCGTGTTCCCCTCCGAACCGTACAATTCTATGAAGTTCGAGTCTGTCCGCGGCAGCTTCAAGGTGAAGAAAATGGACGTTTATAAGTTGGGAATTTAGAGAATTTAAAGAAGTAATCGAAGTTAAAGCCGTATGCATTGTCGGTTTTACCTGTAATGACTGCGGCTTTAGCTCCTTAACAACCGTACAACCGCATACCCCTATAACCTCATAACCATAAACAACAATGAACAACAAGACAAATTATATGAAGTTAGTGCCCGTGATGCTGTGCTTCTTCGCCATGGGTTTCGTCGACCTTGTGGGCATAGCTTCAAACTACGTGAAGGCCGACCTCGGACTCGACGACGCCGTGGCCAACGTCTTTCCGTCGATGGTGTTCTTCTGGTTCCTCATCTTCTCGGTGCCCACGGGCATGCTGATGAATCGCATAGGGCGCAAGAACACCGTGCTGCTGTCGCTCGTCGTGACGGTGGTTTCGCTCGTATTGCCGCTCTTGGGCGACGGTTTCTATGTGATGCTTGCCTCCTTCTGCTTGCTCGGCATAGGCAACGCCCTGATGCAGACGTCGCTCAATCCGCTGATATCCACGGTGCTCCGCGGCGGAAATCTTGCCAGCACGCTCACGTTCGGTCAGTTCGTCAAGGCTATAGCCTCGTTTCTTGCGCCTTATTTGGCCATGTGGGGTGCTACGTCTGTAATCCCTACGCTGGGATATGACTGGAAAGTGCTCTTCCTGATTTATCTCGTAGTTGGAGTTATCTCGGCCGTACTGCTGTTCCTGACTCCGATAGAGGAAGAGAAAACCGCAGGCAAGGCCTCGGGCTTCGGCGACTGCTTCCGGCTGTTGGGCAAGCCGATAGTGCTGTTGTCGTTCCTCGGCATCATGTGCCATGTTGGCATCGATGTGGGCACTAACACCACTGCGCCCAAGTTGTTGATAGAACGCTTGGGCATGACGCTTAACGAAGCGGCCTTTGCTACGAGCCTTTACTTTATCTTCCGCACGCTGGGTTGCCTTACGGGGTCGTTCTTCCTGCGCGTGATGAACAACAAGACGTTCTTCACAATCAGCGTCGTCATGATGGCACTGAGCATGATAGGCATGTTCTTCGGCACGTCTAAGGCCGTGCTTTATGCGGCCATCGCCCTCGTAGGCTACGGCAACTCAAACATCTTCTCGATAGTGTTCTCTCAGGCGTTGCAGTCGGAACCCGAGAAGCAGAACGAAGTGTCGGGCCTCATGATAATGGGCCTCTTCGGCGGAACGGTTTTCCCCCTTGTCATGGGATTTGCCAGCGACGCCGTAGGCCAGGCCGGTGCCGTGGCCGTAATGGCCGTTGGCGTGGTTTATCTTTTCAGCTATGTAACTAAGGTAAAACAGTGAATTTATGGAATTTAAAGAATTTAGAGAAGTTATAGAAGTTAAAGCTGAATGCCTTGTTGGCTTAATCTCTAAAGGTAATGGCTCTAACTTCTAAGTGAGCGAAGCGAACGATAACTTCTTTAAATCCTATAATTTCAAGCAAAAAAACATACAATCATGGAAACAAATATCATCGTAGGACTGGGAGAAGTGTTATGGGACGTTCTCCCCGAAGGTAAGAAATTAGGCGGCGCTCCGTCAAACTTCGCTTACCATACAAGGCAGTTTGGTTATAATTCGGTGGCCGTTAGCGCCGTAGGTAAGGACAAGTTAGGCGACGAGACGCTGGCCGCTCTTGACGAAAAGGGGCTTCGCTACGTCATGCCTCGCACGCCTTACCCTACCGGAACGGTGCAGGTTACGCTCGACGACAACGGCATACCGACGTATGACATTAAGGAAAACGTGGCGTGGGACAATATCCCCTTTACGCCTGAAATCGAGGAGTTGGCGCGCAACTGCCGTGCGGTGTGCTTCGGTTCGTTGGCGCAAAGGAACATCGTTTCTCGGACAACCATCTGCAAATTCCTCGACACCATGCCCGACGGAGGCGGCCGCCTGAAGATATTCGACATAAATCTCAGGCAGAATTTCTATACCAAAGAGGTGTTGAGAGAGGCTCTCTTGCGCTGCAACGTGCTTAAGATAAACGACGAGGAGCTTGTGCTTATAGGTCGCATGTTCGACTATCCGGGGCTTGACATGAGCAACAAGTGTTGGCTCATACTCGGCAAGTATAATCTTGACATGCTCGTGCTGACGTGCGGCGTGAACGGCAGTTATGTGTTCACTCCGGGCAAGGTGTCGTTTCAGGAGACTCCGCGCGTGGACGTGGCTGACACCGTTGGTGCGGGCGACTCGTTCACGGCTGCCTTCTGTTCGGGCGTGCTCGCCGGCATGGACGTGGCCGACGCACACCGCCTGGCCGTGGAAACGTCGGCCTACGTGTGCACGCAGAGCGGGGCAATGCCCGTAATACCTGACTATATATTAAATAAGGTGAAGGGATAAAAAACGTAAAAAGTGAAGAGTGAAAAGTGAAGAATCCAAATGTCTTGCAACTACAGGACATTTGGATTCTTCACTTTTCACTCTTCACTTTCGGCTTATTATGATTTTATCTTATCGAAACCTTCGCCGAATACGCCGTGACAGAACGTCTGCGACACCATTGCGTCGGGGTCGATTATCCTGATGGTGTTGAGTATGTCGTGCGACTCGTACTTGCGGGCGAGCACGATGAGTATGTCCACTTCGTGTTTAGAGTACCACCCTTTGCCAGGAACGAGGGTTACGCCGCGGTGTATCTTATTGTTGATCATGTCGGCAATCTTCTCGTATTCCTTAGAAATGATGATGAATTGCATGGTTTGTTTAGAGCCGTTCACCACGTAGTCGCAGGCGTAGCTGTAGATCATTGTGAACGCTATGCCGTAAACTATCGGTTCCATGCTGTGGAAGAGCAGGTATGACGAGCCTATGATGCAGGTGTCGATGAGCTGTATGGCGCGCCCGAAGTTCATGTGCAGATACTTGTTGAGCATGGCTATGAGTATGTCGGTGCCGCCCGTAGAGCCGTTGTGGGAGAACACAATGCCGAGCCCGGCGCCGCAAAGCACGCTGCCTATGAGCAGGTGCATGAACTTGTCTTCGCCGGCCGTTACCATAGGGTAGGCCTCGAACACCGGCTGCAGGGCGCCGATCATGGCCGACAGTATGGTGACGCCGATCACGGTGCGCACGGTAAACTGCCGCCCGAGCGTGCGGAAGGCGATGAGCACCATGATGATGTTGATGCTCCAAATGGATATTGCCGGCGGTATCTTAAAGCCGTAGTAAAGCAGCGCGGCTATACCCGAAGCGCCGCCCATGACGATTTGGTCGGGCAGGATGAACGCCGTGTAGCCGAACGAATACAGCAGTATGCCGAGACAGATGAAGACAAGGTCCTTAAGTCCTTGCCTTTTCAGCTTGACATGGATGTGGGTGATGTCTGAAATTTTGTTCATAACGTGTTTTTTGTATTTAGTTGCAAAGTTAATAAATTAATTAAGAGTAGCATCCTAAATGGCCGAAAATAAACCAAGAGTCTTTTCTTGAATTAAGAATTAAGAGTTAAAAGTTAAGAAAAATACTATTGCGGCAATAAAACGACAAGACTATTTTTCATCGTTGGCTTAACGCCGAACTTCGTTTCTTAACTCTTCATTCTTAATTCAATATGCCGTGTTTTAGCTTGTAAAAGGTATCCTTTTGCGCGCTAAAAGGTTACCTTTCGCATCGCAAGAGGTAACCTTTTATAAATATATTGATAATCAGTGAGTTACAAAGACGTGTCGGGGCGTTCTCTTTCGGCCGTCAGTCGGCCTGCCGTCAGGCCGTAGGTTTTCGTGTGCAAGGCGGTTTTCGGGTTAAAGGAAAAATAATTCAATGCCGATACGTGAAGTTTCAAAAAAATGTTGTAAGTTTGCAATGAAAACATCTCATAAGCGTGAAAACAAAGGCATTAGTCAACAACGCCGTCAAGATAGTGCTGCCGCTGGCCTTCGGCGGTGCCATTCTGTATTGGATGTACCGCGACTTCGACTTCCGCAGCATCGACGACATACTCATGCACGGCATGGACTGGACGTGGATGTTGTTGTCGTTCCCGTTCGGGATACTGGCCCAGATGTTCCGCGGATGGCGTTGGCGGCAGACTCTCGAGCCGATAGGCGAGGAGGCGAGGCGGCATACGCTGGTCAATTCGATATTCCTTTCTTACGCCGCCAGCCTCATAGTGCCGCGCGTCGGCGAGTTCACGCGCTGCGGGGTGCTTAAGAGATACGACGGAGTCTCGTTCCCGAAGGCACTCGGCACGGTGGTTACCGAGCGCGCTATCGACACGTTGCTAATGGCAGCGGTTACGGCCTTGACGCTTTTCGTGCAGATGCGTGTGTTCTCGACGTTCTTCGACAAGACAGGCACGAGCCTTAGCTCCGTGCTCGGCCGCTTCTCGCTTACGGGCTGGCTCGTCACGGCGGCGTGTGCCGTGGCCGTGCTCTTCCTGCTGCACATATTGCTGAAAAAGCTATCGATATATAATAAGGTGAAGGCCACGCTCGGCGGAATATGGCAGGGTGTAGTGTCGCTCAAGGGAGTGAAGAACATCCCCCTGTTCACGTTTTACACGCTCGGGATATGGGTTTGCTACTTCCTGCACTATTACCTGACGTTCTTCTGCTTCGACTTCACGGCCGGACTCGGGCTTGACTGCGCCCTTGTGACGTTCGTCGTAGGCAGCATAGCCGTCATAGTGCCAACGCCCAACGGCGCCGGACCGTGGCATTTCGCGGTGAAGACCATGCTCATCCTTTACGGCGTGGCCGACCGCAACGCCCTCTACTTCGTGCTGATAGTGCACGCCGTGCAGACCCTGCTCGTCGTGGCCTTAGGCATATACGCTTGGTTTGCACTGGCGTTCACAAAGAAAATTAAGAGTCGAGAAACAAAGTTCGGCGTTAAGCCAATTAAGAATTAGGAAAAAATGCTATGCAGCTTTTTATTCCAATAAGAAACTACGTGGCATTTTTTCTTACCTCTTACCTCTTAATTCTAAACTCGATAAAAATCGGACCTTTAAATATTTAATGACTATGAGTGAAATCAAAAATCTGAAACCGGAGTGCATCTGGAGAAATTTCGACGCGTTGACACAGGTTCCGCGTCCGTCAGGACATCTTGAGAAAGTGCAGCAGTTCTTGCTCGACTTCGCCAAGAAGGTGGGAGTAGAGGCTTTCAAGGACGAGGCTGAGAACATCGTAATGCGCAAGCCCGCCACGCCGGGAATGGAAAACCGCAAGACGGTCATCCTGCAGGCGCACATGGACATGGTGCCCCAAAAGGAGAAAGACAGCACCCACGATTTCGAGAACGATCCCATTCAGACCTACATAGACGGCGACTGGGTTAAGGCGAAGGGCACCACCCTCGGTGCCGACGACGGTCTCGGCGTGGCCGCAATCATGGCCGTCATGGAAGCCGATGACCTGAAGCACGGGCCTATCGAGGCACTCATCACCGCCGACGAGGAGACCGGAATGTACGGTGCCAACGCCCTTCCGGCCGGCGAACTGGCAGGAGAGATACTGCTCAACCTTGACACCGAGCAGGAAGGCGAGCTCATCATAGGCAGCGCCGGAGGAGTTGACATCACCGCGACGCTCGACTATAAGGAAGAGGAAAGCGACAAGGAAGACGTCGCCGTGAAGGTAACCGTCAAGGGACTCAAGGGCGGACACTCCGGACTTGAAATCGGAGTGGGCCGCGGCAACGCCAATAAGATGCTCGTGCGCATAGTCCGCGAGGCCATAGCCGACGACGAGGCATGCCTCGCAAGCTGGCACGGAGGCAACATGCGCAACGCCATTCCGCGCGAGGCCGAGGCCGTGCTCACGCTGCCGAAGGACAACAAGGCCGACCTCGTTGACCTCGTAACCGCATACAAGGAGACGTTCAACGACGAGTATAAGGGCATAGAAGACGAGATAGAAGTACTCGTCGAAGACGTCGACCTGCCTGCAACCGTGGTTCCGCAGGAGATCCAGGACAACATCGTCGACGCGATCTACGCCGCACACAACGGCGTTTGGCGCTACATCCCGTCTATTCCGAACATCGTGGAGACATCCTCCAACCTCGCCATCGTTGACATTGAGGGCGGCAAGGCTGCCGTTAAGATACTGGCGCGCAGCTCGAGCGAGACTAAGAAAGACGAGCTTGCAACGTCGCTTGAGAGTTGTTTCAACATGGCAGGGATGAAGGTTGAGCTGAGCGGAGCTTACGGCGGATGGGACCCCAACACCGATAGTGAGCTGATAAAGCGCATGCGCAAGATATACAACGACCTGTTCGGCGAGGAGCCTATGGTGCAAGTCGTGCATGCAGGACTCGAGTGCAGCATCATCCTTTCAAAGTATCCGGGGCTCGACATCTGCTCGTTCGGCCCGACGCTGCTCTCTCCCCACACGCCCAGCGAGCGCGCCTACTGGCCTTCTACGACCAAGTTCTGGGACTTGCTGGTTAAGACTCTCGAGGAAATTCCCGAGAAAGCGTGAGATGTGAAGAGTGAAAAGTAAAGAGTGAAGAATCCGTTTGCCGTAAAGCTATAAGGCATTTGGATTCTTCACTCTTTACTTTTCACTCTTCACTTATTATTCCGTCTCAACGGCGTTGCCGATGCATCCGTTGGGCATTTGTATGTGGATGAGCGCACACACGGTAGCGGCTATGTCGTTGATAGTGGTCTTTGCGTCGGTGGTACCGGGCTTCACGTGCCATCCCATGATTATGAACGGTATGTGAGAGTCGTAAGGATTCCATACGCCGTGGGTTGTTCCGCCGTCTATCTCCCTTGATGACACCTCGTAGTTTGCAGGGTTCAGCACTATCTGTATGTCTCCGCTGCGCATTCTGTGGTAACCGTTCGTAATCCGTTCGCGCACCACTGCGGGCAGCGTTGCCTCGTTCACGTGCTCGAGGTCTACCACGTAGGCATATTGCGGGTCACGTTTCAGCCAGTCTACGGCAGCCTCTTTCACGTCGTCGGGGTCGATGCCGAGCGACGACATTGCCTTATGGTCGAGGAAAACCTTGTAATTGCTGATGCAGGCAACGAGCTTTTCGCTGGTGCCGAACTTGCCGGCGAGGTACTCGTTGAGTCCTTTTTCCACCTCCGACGCTATGAATCCGCCGGCCTGTATGCCATGCTTCTGCAGCATGAGGATGTTGTTGGCGGCCCCGTGGTCGGCCGTAAGGAATACGAGGTATTTCCCTTTGCCCACCTTCAGGTCGAGATACCCGAACAGGTCGGCCAGCCTCTTGTCGAGATCGGTGAATATCTCGTGTATCTCACGGCCGTGCGTGGCGTAGCGGTGGCCCACCTTGTCGGTCACGGAGAAGCTCACCGTGAGCATGTCGGTCACCGAGTCTTGTCCCAGCTCCTCGCCCTCTATGGCTGCTTTGGCCATCTCTGCGGTGATCAGGTTGCCGTAGACGGAGTATCCTGTTTCGCTTTCGTCGTGTCCGCCGTACTTCTCGTTGAACGCCTCCACCCACTCGGGCAGCTGCTTCATGTAGTAAGTGCTCGTGATGAAGTTGCCCGTTGCGTTGTCGAGCCAGTAGGCACCGTCGGCCGAGTGGCCTGCCGGCAGTATGGCGGCCCGGTCTTTCAGCGATACGCCTATTACTTTGGCATTGAAGTCTGTGGCTATTTTCAGCTCGTCGCCTATGGTCGTAGAGAGCATGTTGCGCGGCGACATGCGCCCCGCGTCTCCGTCGGTGCCTACGCCGTTGACCGTAGTGTCGGTGCAGCAGTAAGCCATCTTGCCGTCGAGCATGAAATCGTTGCCGGCTATGCCGTGTATGGCCGGCACGCTGCCCGTGAATATCGAGGCGTGGCCTACGGCCGTTACCGTGGGCACGTAGTTGATCATCGTGTTCTCGCAGTTGTACCCTTCGTTCATCAGGCGTTTGAATCCGCCTTCGCCGTAGTCGTCGTAATAGCGGTAGAGATAATCCCAGCGCATCTGGTCTACCACTATTCCTACTACTAATTTCGGCCTGTCGGCCGTGCCTGCAAGGCCTTCAGCCGGAGCGAGACATGCTAGGGCTGCGCCCAGCGTCAGGGCTTTGGTGAATAATGAGATTCTTTTCATTTCAGTCGTTTTGTGTAATTCGTGTTGCAAAATTAGGCATTAATCATGAATAAAGGAAATCAAACATGCCTAAGGAGGCGAATCTTAATAGAAAATTAAAAACCGGACCGTGCGTCGTGCCGGTCCGGTTTTGCGCCCACGGCGGTGCCGCGTGCCGTTTACTTGTTTCTCTTCTCGAGCGTCATCACGGTTTTTCCGTCGGCCGTCATGAGGCTCATCTTGTTTTTGTCGGTAATCTCATATTTGCCCACCTTGCCCATTGCTTCGAGCACTATTTCCTCTGTTTCCATGTGCGGGCACAGCATCCGTGTGCTGCCGCTCTGCCCGAAAGTAATCGTCTTATTAGCGGCGTCGGCCTGCAGACCGCCTACCAGGTTGTTGCATCCGGTGTTGCCGTATATCCGGTTTTCCTTAACGTCGAAGCCTATGAACGCCGTTTTCTCTCCGGGTTGCGGCGACAGGGCCTGCCCGTTTACGGTTATTATCTTCCATTCTCCGTCGAGTGCCTTGATTGACGATGCCGCGTTGCGCGACGTTCCGCATGAAGACATGACGGCTAACAGTCCGGCCGTGCACGCCGCAATGATTAATTTTCTCATCTTTACATCCTTTCTTTTATTGTAAAAACTAATGCTTAAGCTCCACGCCGTCGGCGTGTGCGAGTAAATTGGGTGCAAAGATAATAGGTTTGGGGTATATAATATAAGATTAAGAGTTAAGAATTAAGAAAAATACATTTGGTAAACGAAGGTCGGCGTTAAGGCAATTAAGAAAAACAACTTTAAGGCGTGAAGCGGCGGCGTGAGTCCTATTCTTCTTCATTGTCTTAGTGCCGAACTTCATTTCATAATTCTTCTGTTTCCGAAGTTTTGCTTACATATTGTTTTACCTTGACGCTCTCATACGGCGTTATTTTGCAAAATAAAAATCTTTGGGCAAATATCTTCGCTTTTCGTGTGCAAAGATAAAGCGTTGAACAACAGCGCTTTGTCTGCTGCATGCGGCTGATTGTGCAACTTCGGAATGCCGGTTATGGTGTAAAAGGTGGCATATTGCGCTGCAAAAGGCATCCTTTTGCGCCGCCGTTGGCGGCCTTTTGTCAAGCCTTTATAGGCATTTTATAGTGAGAGTATGGTTAAAAACGGTTAATATTTGCCTGCGTCCGTGCAGTATTTGTCATGTTTTGGTAACATGAAACGTGCCGTGAAGCCGGTCGGCAAACCTGTTTCGGAGGTTTCGGCCTACATTCGCGCCGTGTCGTTTTGCAACGTTTCCGCCCTATTCGGCTGTCGTTTTGATACGGCGGAAGCATCCGCCGGATGTGTGAAATATGGTTGGTTTGATTATATTTTCTGAATAAATAGCCCCAATATGGTAACCTTTCATTAATATTCCGTATATTTGCAATGCAAGCGGAGATAAAGAAAAATAATGGGAACATTGATCATTTTAGGCATGGTAGGCATACCGTGCATCATATTTCTGTTATACTGCCTTACGCCGAGCGGCAAGCGTTTGCTGCGTAAGAACAACATGATTTGACGTCAGTAGGCCAAAGTCTGCTGTTACAATAAGACGAAATGATAGACAAGGCAACGATAGACAAGATAATGGACGCGGCGAACATAGTCGACGTCGTGTCGGAGTTTGTCACCCTGCGCAAGGCCGGGGTGAACTATAAGGGCTTGTGCCCGTTTCACAACGAGAAGACCCCTTCGTTCGTGGTGTCGCCCTCTAAGGGCTATTGCCACTGCTTCTCTTGCGGCAAGGGGGGCAACGTGGTGGGCTTCATCATGGAGCACGAGCAGATGACTTACCCCGAGGCGCTGCGCTGGTTGGCCAAGAAATACAACATAGAGATACATGAGCGCGAGCTTACCGACGACGAGAAGCGCGAGCAGAGCGAACGCGAGAGCCTCTTCATCGTGAACGACTGGGCGCTGCGCTACTTTCAGGACAACCTGACTAACACCGACAAGGGACGAGCCATCGGCTTGGCGTACTTCCGTTCGCGCGGCTTCCGCGACGACACGATAAGCCGCTTCCAGCTCGGTTACGCCATGCCCGAGCGCGACGCCCTCGCCAAGACCGCCCTGGCTAAGGGCTTTAAGGAGCAGTATCTCATCGACACGGGCCTGTGCTACCGGCGCGACGACGGCCGGCTGCAAGACCGCTATGCCGGGCGTGTGATCTTCCCCGTGCACACGGTGACGGGGCGCGTGGTGGCCTTCGGAGGGCGCATATTGGCCAACGACAAGAAGGCGGCCAAGTACGTCAACTCGCCAGAGTCGCTCATCTACCATAAGAGCAACGAGCTTTACGGCATATACCAAGCCAAACACGCCATAACCAAACAAGACCGCTGCTATCTCGTAGAGGGCTACGTCGACGTTACGTCGATGCACCAAAGCGGGATTGAGAACGTAGTGGCGTCGTCGGGCACGTCGCTCACCACGGGGCAGATACGCCTCATACGCCGTTTCACCAACAACATAACCGTGCTTTACGACGGCGACGCGGCCGGCATACACGCCTCGATACGCGGCATAGACATGCTGCTGGCCGAGGGGATGAACGTGAAGGTGTTGCTGCTGCCCGACGGCGACGACCCTGACAGTTTCGCACAGAAGCACCCGGCCGAGGAGTTCCGCCGCTACATCGAGGCCCACCAGACCGACTTCATCGAGTTTAAGACCAACCTTCTGTTGAAAGGCGTCACAGACCCCGTGAAGCGTTCCGAAGCCATCAGCAGCATCGTTAAGAGCGTCTCGGTGATACAAGACCAGATAACGCGCGCCACGTACATCACCGAGTGCGCCCACCGCTTGGGCATGCCCGAGGCCACGCTGATAAGCACGGCCAACAAGTTCATACGCGGCGACATAGAGGAGAAACGCAAGGAGCAACGCCGCGAGGAGGCTAAGGCCGAAGGCCCACAGAAGCCCCTCGAGCCGCTCGCGCCCGTGAAGCAGGCGCCTACCGTTGAGTACATGCTTGTTCAGATGGTGGTGCGCCACGGCCAGGAGGTGATTTACAAGGACGTTGAGACCGACGACGGCGGCAAGATAGACCTGAGCGTGGCGCAGTATATCAGCTACGATTTGGGTGCCGACGGCCTCAGCTTCGGCAACGACCTGTATAACCGCATGCTCGCCGAGGCCGTGGAACACAACGGCGACGAGGGCTTCAACGCCGAGAGCTACTTCATGCATCATCCTGACATCGACATCAGCCGCACCGCTACCGAGATGGCCATCGATCATTTCCAGCTGAGCAAGAGCCTGCAGGTGAGGCACGACGACGACACATTGCGCAACCAGGTGGAGCACCTCATCCTCGACTTCCGCATGGAGTACGTTGAGCGTCGCCTGAAGGAAATACAGCGTGAAATCAACCTCTCAGTAGGCGACACCGACAAGATGATGAGCCTCATGGCCGAATATAAGGATATGCAGGTAATCCGTAACGAGATAGCTAAGGAGCTAGGAAACGACATAATAATATAATGTTAATGCATAATGCTTAATGCACAATGCATAATATGGAGGACGCCGTGATAATGCATAATAGGGGCGGCGCATCCGGCTCATTTGTCTCATCTGCCCACCCTCCCAATTATGCATTATGCATTATGAATTAAATAAATGATTTACCTTCATTGGCTCATATTCGTGTTGTATGTCTGTGTGGTGCTGGTGACTATGGTCACCGTGCTTATGGACAACCGGCAGCCGGCCAAGACAATGGCGTGGGTGCTGGTACTGATCTTCATACCCGTAGTCGGGATAGTGTTCTACTTCTTCTTCGGGCAGAACACGCGCAAGGAGAAATACATCAGCCAGCAGAGTATGGACCAGTTGACTAAGCGCTCGATGCTTGAGTTCACCGAGCAGCAAAACCTGGTGCTGCCAGAGGAGCACGCCGCATTGGTAAAACTCTTCGCAAGCCAAAACTGGGCGTTGCCTTTTAAAAACAACGAGACCGACATACTGACCGACGGCAGCGACTTCTTCTGCACCTTGCTGCGCGACATCGGGCGGGCGTCTCACCATATACATCTTGAGACTTACATAATATGCGACGACCCTTTGGGGCGCCTCGTGGCCGACGCCCTGATTGACAGGGCGCGCGCCGGCGTGGAGGTGCGCTTCATCTACGACGACGTAGGCTGCTGGAACGTGCCCAACTCCTTCTTCGAGCGCATGCGCTCGGCCGGCATCGACGTGCACGCCTTCATGCCGGTTAAGTTTCCTGCGTTTACCAGCAAGGTGAATTACCGCAACCACCGCAAGCTGTGCGTCATCGACGGGCGTATCGGCTACATCGGCGGCATGAACATTGCCATGCGCTACGTTAAGGGCGACGGCCGCCAGCCGTGGCGCGACACTCACCTGCGCATACGCGGACGCGCCGTCTACGGCATACAGAGGGCTTTCCTCGTAGACTGGTATTTCGTAGACCGCACCCTCGTCACCAACCGCTGCTATTATCCTGTGCAAGACGCCGCCGTAAGCAACGACTGCATCATGCAGGTGGTGACGAGCAGTCCGATAAGCAAATGGCCCGAGATGATGCAGGGTTATGTCCGCATACTGCTTGAGGCCAAACGCTACGTCTACATGGAGACTCCGTATTTTCTTCCTACTGAGCCGGTAATGTTTGCCATGCGCACGGCCGCCCTTGCCGGTATCGACGTAAGGCTTATGGTGCCGATGCATTCTGATGCGAAGTTCGTTGAGTGGGCCAGCCGCTCTTACGTGCAGGAAGCCGTTGACTCTGGCGTGAGCGTGTATCTTTATACTTCAGGCTTCAACCATTCCAAGCTGCTCGTGAGCGACGACTCCCTGTCAACCTGCGGCTCTACGAACATCGACTTCCGCAGTTTCGACAACAATTTCGAAAGCAACGTCTTTATTTACGACCGCAGCATGGCTCTCCGCATAAAGCAGGTGTTTTTAGACGACATGGCGCATTGCGTGGGATACGAGGAATACATGCGCTCGCGCCGCCTCTCGTTCACCCATCGTTTATGGGAGTCGCTCGTCAGAATGTTTTCGCCCTTGATGTGACGTAATGGTTTGTTGAAAAAACGATTTATGCTTATATTAAAAAAATAAAGAATCCACCTGCATTCCGTTAAATGAACAGATGCAGATGGATTCTTCACTCTTCATTTTTCATTCTTTGCTTAAATCAGAATATCCTGCCGCAGAGCCTGAAGTTGATAACAGGATAAATCTTCAGCTTACTGAGTACCTCTACGACGTCGCCGCTGTCGCTGCCGAGATCTTCGTTGGTGAGTTCGTCGCCGTTACAGTATATCTTCGGTGTGCCCCAGAACATTACGCCCACCTCGAACATGAAGCCGATGCGTTTCTTAGGTACGGCCCGTCCGTTGCCAATGCCGATGTATGGCCTGAAGCCTGATGTCTTGATCTCGGCATTTACGTTACCGTTGGCGTCGGGGGTGAGCAGGTAGTCGCCAAGCTCGTAGCCTATCAGGTCGTCAGGGTTGCGGCGGTTGTAGTCGGCTACGTCTTTCAGCAGTCCGTCTTCCTTGTTGTACGCCTTGATTATGCTTCCGCCGCCGAAGTAAGCACCGGCCGTGATGTGGAATGCGCTCTTCTTGAACGGGTATATGTCGAAGAGCAGCTTGCCGTTGGCAAAGCCTATTTTAGCTTCCACATCCACGAGGTCTGGGATGTAAGCGTCGGCCACGTTGGGCACGTCGTTAAGCTCGAGGTCGGTGCTGAACTTGAACTTCGGCATCATGGCGAATCCCGCACGTACTTGCACGTAATTGCATATCGGCATGGCTACGTCGCCTCCGATACCCGGCGTTCCTGCCGTTACGCCGACTGACAGGTGGTTGAAGATGTTCTTGTCTTCCTCTTCTTGTGCGTAGGTGCTTACGGCTGTGAATGCAGCCGCCATAAGAACTAAGAGATGTTTGATTCTCATGATAAAAATAGTTTTAGGGTTATTAATTATGTTTATTAGCAAGCAAGTTAGGTAGGTTTGAACTCTTAGATTTTGAATCTTTGTCAATTATTTTCCGCAAAGATAGGAAAAAATTAAGAACTAAGAGTTAAGAATTAAGAAAAAATGCTTTATTTGTCGAATAAAGGTGAATTTCTTGATTCTTAACTCTTGATTCTTTCATATCTTTGCCCCTTAAAAAGTTAACATGCCTGAATATATTTTGCCTGAAGATTTTTTGACTGTTACCGAATCCGTCATGGGGAGTGAGCTTTGGCACGCATTGCTCCAGGGCCTTGCCGATGAAGCTCCGGTAAGCGTAAGGATTAATCCGCTGAAGTGCCCGGCCGACTGGTTGCCGGCCGAGGGACGTGCGGAGAGGGTGGAGTGGTGTGAAGGCGGATATTACCTCAGTTCGCGTCCTAATTTCACTTTCGACCCATTATTCCACGCCGGCATGTATTACGTGCAGGAGGCTTCGTCGATGTTTCTCGATAGGGTCTTGCGCAGTTACGCCGCCGACGGTCCTGTTATGATGCTTGACTTATGCGCTGCGCCCGGAGGTAAGTCGGGAGTGGCGAGGGCGGCGTTGCCGGAGGGTAGCCTGTTGGTAAGCAACGAGCCTGTAGCCCGACGTGCGTCGGTACTGGTGGAGAATATGGCAAAGCTCGGTCACGAGGATGTAATGGTCACTAATAATTATCCGTGTGACATAGGCCGTAGCGGACTTATGTTCGATGTCATGCTGGCAGACGTGCCTTGTTCAGGCGAAGGCATGTTCAGGAAAGACCCTGCAGCCGTAGGCGAATGGAGCCTGCAAAACGTGGAGAAGTGTTGGCGGCTGCAGCGTTCTATTGTGGCCGACGCTTGGCCCTGTCTGCGGCGAGGCGGACTTTTCGTTTATTCTACATGCACGTTCAACACTAAGGAGAACGAGGAGAACGTAAAATATATATGTGAAGAGCTCGGTGCAGAGATGCTTACCGTAGACGTATCGGGAGAATGGCGCATAACGGGGTCGCTGCTTCCGGATATTGCAGGACCCGTGTACCGTTTCCTGCCGGGTGTTACGCGCGGCGAGGGCTTGTTTATGGCCGTGATGCGCAAGACAGGCGGCAGTGAGTCAGTCTGCCGTCGTAAGTGCGACTCAGGTGCAAGGGGACGTAAGCATGCAGGCAAAGGTGCCGAAGCGGCAGCTTGCGCTAAGTGGTTGAAGCGTCCTGAAGCGTTTGATACGGTAAACGCCGGCGGCGTGTTTCTTGCGATACCTAAGGCTTGGCGTGGCGTTTATGATACGGCGGTAAAGTCATTGAAGGTGGTTTCGGCCGGGGTGAGGCTCGGCGAAGCTAAGGGCAAAGACGTGGTCCCTGCCCAGTCGCTCGCCTTGTCGGGAATGTTAGCTGACTCGGCCTTTCCGCGTGTAGAGCTTGATTATGACACCGCCTTAAGCTATTTGCGCAAGGAGGCCGTGGCGTTGCCGACGGAGGCTCCGCGCGGATATGTCGTCGTGACGTATAGGGGTGTGCCGCTCGGTTTCGAGAAGAACATCGGCAACCGTGCCAACAATCTTTATCCTACCGAATGGAAGATAAAAAGCTCTCATACGCCCGAGGGAAATAATGAATTGATTAAACGAACTGACGAGTGACGGGCGGACAATGATATTTGTCCTTTGGGCAGCCAATAAGACACATGTCCTTGTCTGCTCGTCTGTAAATAATAAAACGATGAAACAATATCTTGATCTGCTTAACCGTATAATGACGGAAGGAGTAAGGAAGCACGACCGCACCGGTACGGGCACGATTAGCATCTTCGGCAACCAGATGCGATTCAACCTTGACGACGGTTTCCCGCTGCTTACTACGAAAAAACTTCATTTGAAGTCGATAATTTATGAACTGCTTTGGTTTCTGAAGGGTGACACCAACGTGAAGTATCTTCAGGACAACGGTGTGCGAATATGGAACGAGTGGGCCGATGCCGACGGCGAGCTCGGTCCGATATACGGGCATCAATGGCGTTCGTGGCCCGACTATGACGGCGGACACATCGACCAGATAAAGAACGTGATAGACCAAATAAGGCATACGCCCGACTCACGCCGCATGATAGTAAGCGCATGGAACGTGGCCGACATTGAGCGGATGCATCTGCCGCCGTGCCACTGCCTGTTCCAGTTTTACGTGGCCGACGGCCGCCTGAGCCTGCAGCTTTACCAGCGCAGTGCCGATACGTTTCTCGGCGTACCGTTCAACATCGCGTCTTATGCCTTGCTGTTGATGATGGTGGCGCAGGTTACGGGATTGCAGCCTGGCGACTTCATCCATACCACAGGCGACACGCACATATATCTCGACCATATAGAGCAGGTGAAGCTGCAGCTTACGCGCGAACCACGCCATCTGCCGACAATGAGACTCAACCCGGACGTTAAGGACATCTTCGATTTCAAGTATGAGGATTTTACTCTCGAAAATTATAATCCGTGGCCACATATCTCAGGCAAAGTGAGCGTTTGATTTATAATTATGAATTAAGAGTTGAGAAAAACACGATTGTTGCAACAAATTATTTTTCTTAACTCTATACCTTTTAATTCTTAACTCTTAACTAAATAACGATTACAGTATGAGAATTTCGATTATCGCAGCCGTGGCGCGCAACGGTGCCATAGGCAAGGACAATAAGTTGATTTATCGTTTGCCCGACGATATGAAGAGGTTTAAGGCCCTGACCACAGGGCATACCGTAATAATGGGACGGAAGACATTCGAGTCGTTGCCTAAAGGGGCGTTGCCTAACCGCAGGAATATAGTGTTGAGTCGTATAAGGCACGCCTTTGATGGATGCGACTGCTATTCGTCATTGGACGAGGCACTGTCGCATTGCGGTAAAGACGAAGACATATATGTAATAGGTGGTGCCGAGGTTTATGCCCAAGCCATAGGCATGGCCGACCGGCTTTGTCTTACCGAGATTGCGGATACGCCCGAAGGGGCTGATGCGTTTTTCCCGACGTTTGTCGGTTGGCGTGAGGCAAGCCGTGAAGAGCATGCCGCCGACTACCGCCACGCTTATCCTTTCGCTTTTGTAGATTACGTAAGGATTTGAAAAAGTATTTATGTTATAGAGTCTAATATAAAAGCAGACAAGCCCGTCATGTTGAGGATTGTCTGCTTTTTTCGTTTATTGTCTGCTGAAAAGTTTTCCGATGCGGTCTTTTAGACAGCCTTCGCTGTAACCACTCCATTTCTCTATGAGCTTGCCATCAGGTGATATGAGCACGAAGAGGGGTATTCCGTATATGTCGTAGCTGGCTGCTATGCCGCTACGCATACGTTTGTCGTTGAAGTTGTTCCAAGTGATGCCATGCTCGGCCGATGCCCTTCGCCATATCTTGTCATTGTCGAGTGAAAGGCTTACAACTTCTAACGAGTCTTTATAAGCATCGGCAATCTCTTTCATTTCCGGAATAGCTTTTATACATGGTCCGCAACCATAGTTCCAAAAGTCTAACAGAATGTATTTCCCTTTAAAGTCGGCAAGGTGGTGAATGTTGCCGGACAGGTCATAAAGGTCTCCGTCTACGGCTGGTTCTCCCGGTTTCGGCTGCCGTGGAGGATAGATTATCGAGGCTATCTCGGCTCCTTTGTTTGTATTTTTCCACTCGTCGGGCATGTTGTCGTAAAGAACTTTTATTCCGTTCTTGTTTTGCTCGTTTTTTGTCATTTCCGTAAAATAGACGCAATCCAGCAGTTCTTCAATCCATGCCTCGTTTATGTCGAGAGCGGAAAGTGTTTTTATTTCGCCTTCTACAATTTCGTCGATTTGTCGACATTCGATCGTTTTCATGCTGTCGAGCTCATGCTTCAGCTTTGCTTTTTCTTCTTCGGTTATGTCTTTGGCGCGCATGCGTACGACGAGTTGGCCTCTCTTTTCGTTTATTCTCTGAAGCTCGTCCCAGTGTCTGCGTACGGGAGCTATGACATTTTGCCTTGTTTGTTGCTCCGGCACGTCGCTTTCAACATTCCATGTATATACGAGCATGTCGTCGGCAGTAATCTTTACATGGCTGCCCGGGCGTACCCATAGGTCGAGCAGCATGCTGGTAGTTCTTCCTTTTTGGGCTATTAATGAAATACATTCAGTGCTGTTCTCTGTAGTTTTGCCGCTGAATCTGAATTTGCCGTTGCGTATGGTGTCTTCAGCTTGTTTCGTGAGTAAGTCGCCTTCGTTAGCGAATAATATTATGACTTCGTCTTCGGGAGCGTTTTTTATTTCACCTTCGATTATATACGAATTTTGTGCTTGCACCGTAAATGCGGAAAGTGCAAGCACAGGTAGTAAGAATAACTTCCTCATGATTTCTACACAATGGTTATTCCTCTGACATGTCCACGTCGTCAACGGGCATGTCTATTATCGGCAGTTGGCGGCTGAAAGCCGAGTTGAACGAGATTATCGTCTCGCTGCGTGACAACCCGAGCGGCTGCAGGCGGTCGTGGATGATATTAAGCAGGTGGTGGTTGTTAACTGCGTAAATCTTGATGAACATGTCGTAATCGCCCGTTGTGTAGTGACATTCAACTACCTCTGGAATCTTCTTCAGCTCATCGACTACTTCGTCGAACTTCTCCGGGTTCTTAAGGTTAAGCCCCATGTAGGCGCATGTTTCGTAGCCTATCTTTTCCGGGTCGATTATGAACTTTGAACCTTTCAACACGCCTAAGTTGTTGAGCTTCTGGATGCGTTGGTGAATGGCTGCGCCGCTGACATTACATGAACGGGCTACTTCCAAAAACGGTATTCGTGCGTCTTCAGCTATGAGCTTGAGGATTTTTTTGTCTAATGAATCTAAATTGTGGTGTGCCATTTGCTAATAGAAAAATTACTTCAAAATTATTATTTGATGCAAAGATACGATATATTTATCATTTTTGCAATGAATTGTAAGTAATTTTTCAATATTATGGTATGGATTAAAAGTTTTAATTTGAAAGAATCATTATTTTCCGTCTTTTTGCGTTGCGGAATAACTTACGCGCAGCGTTCCTGCGCGTCTTAACGCTTGGCGCACGTCAGACATAATGCCCATTTCAGTTTCACGGTCGGCTTTTACCGACACGCTCATGGCTTTGGCGTCTTCGGGCGACATTCTTCGGCGTTCTTCGGCAACGTAATCCGTAACGTCGGCGACGTCGGCAAACTTGTCATTGATTTGTATGTGGGTGCGGTTGTCGGTCACGTTGCGCATTTCGTCGGTCGGTTTACCTATGTATATATACGTCACGGCCGATTTTTTCACGAGCCTTGTCAGTTCGGTGCCTTCAGGTACACGGTATTTTACTTTCAGTGTCACTTCTCGCATGTGGGTAACCATAATGAAGAAAAACAGCACGGTGAATATCAGGTCGGGCAAAGCCGCAGTGTTAAGTTGTGGCACCTCGCGCCGATTGCGACGGAAAAAGCTCATCTTTCGCCTCCTTTCTCCGCTGCGTCGGTAGTGACTTCCGTGATGCGTTGCTGGTAAAGCGCCCTTATTGATTCGCGTTGTTCGCGGGTGCAAAGCTCGTATGGGCGGCCGTATGTCTTTGCGGCATATCTGTTTCTTACGGCTTTGTAGGCGGCGGCTATCTCGTTTTGCACGTTAAAGTATGAGTTGTATGGGGCTTTTCTGTCGGTTTCGAGCATTATTACCCGGCTGTGGTTACCTTTTGAGTTTGCCACGAAAGCCTCCGTCTTTTGTCTTAGTTTGTCAATGCCGAGTGGTCTGCCGTCTACGGTTATCTTTCCGTCGGGCGTTATTTTTATGGATAAGACATTGCTTTTTTCAATGTCTGTCGTTTCCTGACGGCTTTCATCGCTTATGGGTGGAAGCATGCGTGTCAAGCCCTTGTCTACGTCCATTGACGTCATGATAAGGAAAAACACCAGCAATATGAACGATATGTCGGCGGTCGACGTGGTGTTGAGTTGCGGTACCGTGCGCTTGTCGTGCCTTAGAATCATGTGTTTCAGCTACTCGGTAAGTAGGGAGTTATATTTTCACCGTTTGTTAAGCCTTCTTATTTTCCTGTTGTATCCTGATATTCCGAAAGCTACGCCGCAAACGGCTACGGCCAGCAGGACGAACGAGGTGTTGATGAACATGTCGGTGGTTTTCAACCAAAACCAGTCGGCGTATTTTGTCCCGTTTACGGTCACAGGTTCATCAGAGCCTGTAGCAAACGTCAGGCATAGGCAGGCGAATAGCAGTGCCGTCGTGCCTAATGCTATTTTAGCAGCGGGAACGTTGTTTACGATTCCTTGCGTCGATTTGTCTCTTGTTTTCACGCTGAGCGTTACCGATGCTACGGCGAGCACCAACGTAACCGTAACCAACACATAGATGAACACCAGCACAAGATCTGTAAGCAGAGGTGCGTTAAACGAAGGGTCGTCTTCGTATGGAATGTCGTATCCGATAAGGAAGAATGCTCCGAAAACCACGGCTATCAAGGCGACAACCACGAACAGGATGCGTTTGGAAATCTGTTCGCTGTCCAAATCCTTCGTGTGCTTGAATGAAATGTGTGTCATCGTGTCAGCTTATATTTCATTATTATGTCCAAAAGGGTTATGGCCGATTCTTCCATTTGGCTCGTGATGTGCTCTATTTTAGAGAGAATATAGTTGTAGAACACTTGCAGGATAAGGGCAGCTATGAGTCCGAAAATAGTCGTTATCAGCGCCACTTTCATTCCGGCTGCTACAATGGTTGGGCTGATGTCGCCTGCTTGTTGTATCTGCTCGAACGCCATTACCATGCCGATCACGGTGCCGAGGAATCCCAACGACGGCGCCATAGCGATGAATAGCGTAATCCATGAGCATCCTTTCTCGAGGTTTGCCGCCTGCACCGTGCCGTATGCCGTTATGCTGCGTTCGATGTCTTCCATCGACTCGTCGATGCGTGAAAGGCCCTGATAGCAAATCGAGGCCACGGGGCCGCGTGTCTCTCTGCATACGTTCTTGGCTCCTTCGATGTCTCCTTCCATTATCTGGCTTTCGAGATCTGCCATTAGTTTCTTTGCGTTGATCTCAGATAATGTCAGGTAAATGATGCGTTCGATGCAGAATGCCAAGCCTAACACCAAAGCAAGTGCCACGAACGACATGAAGCCGGCACTGCCCTCTATGTATTTAGCTTTCAACATCTTGTGGAAACCGACGCTCTCCACCGGCGTCATTGTAGAGTCGGGCGATTCGCTTGCATACATGTCAAGTGAGTCAGCCATTGCTGATACGGCCGATGTGTCGGCGGCTTCTACGGCTTGGGCATCGTCCGCAGCGGCTACGGTCTCCGTCGTGGCGTTTGCCTGTTCGCGGGTGTCTTGCGCCGAGCCATAAATACATTGAGTAAATACGAGGAACGTGGTTATTGCAATCTTTGCAATGAGGTTGTTCATATCCTAAAGGATTAAAATGTCAGCGGAAAGAGGGGGATTCGAACCCCCGATACGCTTTTGGCGTATACACGCTTTCCAGGCGTGCCTCTTAAGCCACTCGAGCATCTTTCCATTAACTATGTGGCATTATGACTTACGGCTTGCAAAATTATTCTTTTTCCGCTTATTTCAAGAATAAAATCACATCTTTTTTACTTTGCCGCTTCTTTTTTTCGTATTTTCACAGTCTGATGTTGTCATATCCTGCCGCCGAATATGCGCATTACGTTATGGTTGGTGGCATCGGCTATTTCATTTTCGTCCACGTCGTAACATTCTGCAAGACGTTGCAGCACGTACAGGGCGTAGGCACTTTCGTTACGCTTGCCTCGCATCGGCACCGGGGCCATGTAGGGTGAGTCTGTCTCGATTACTATGCGTGAAAGCGGCACGTTAGCCGGAAGCACTTCGGGCAGGTGCGACTTCTTGAACGTCAGTACGCCACCTATGCCTAATACGAACTTGTCAAACCGTAATAGTTCTTCGGCCTCTTTACTGTTGCCGGTAAAGCAGTGGAACACTCCGCCCGGCAGCTCGTCGGCGTAATGCCGCATGAGGTTTACCATTTCGTTTTGTGCCTTGCGGCAGTGTATCATCAGTGGCAAGCCGAACTCTATCGACCATTTTAATTGCTCTTCAAATGCGCAGAGTTGTTCTTTTTCGTATTCGCGGCTCCAAAAATAGTCCAATCCCACTTCGCCTATTGCTATGAACGGGTGTCCCGGGGCTTCAAGCCTGCTTCTCATTCGTGCGAGCACGTCGGGCCAGTCAGCTTTCACTTCTTCGGGATGAAGCCCTATCATGGGGTATGCGTAGCCTGGATATCGGCCGCACGCGGCCAGCACGGTGTCTACCGAAGGCAGGTCGACGGCGGGGATGAAGACTTTGCTTACTCCTGCGGCTTTAGCCCGTGATATCACTTCGTCGCGGTCGTCGTCAAACTCGTGGCCGTCAAGATGTGTGTGTGTGTCGATGAAAAGCATGTCCTTAGTCTTTTGTTGTTACTCTTGCTTGTTTTCGTTTTTCCGATAATAGTATATCACGCCGAACCTTCTGCATTCTTCCAGTCGTTTTTCCGAAGGTTCGTCTTTGAAGTTGTCTTCTATCTGATTCCAAAGGTCAAGCAGCACGCTGTCCACTTCCGGACGTATCTGCTTCAGGCTGTCGAGGGCCTTTGCCGTGCGCTCTTGCAGGCGTCTCTGCTGCTCGTAGTTGTTTTTGAATATTTCGAGATGCGTGCTTACCATGCTTATCGTAGGGTTGTATATCGGTCGTCCGCCTTCCTTTACTCGGGCTTTCTCTCCTTCTACGGCCGAGTAACCCCATTTCAGCAAGCTGCTTGCGCTCTTCAGGTTAGGCAGTGTGGTCGCGTCATCGTCCAGTCCGTATAGCTTGAGGGCTGATTTCCTTATTTCCCCGCGCTCCACCGACATCATCAACACTTGCAGGAAATGGCTTACGTACATAGTCGCGTTGTGCTGCAGCTTGTCCGTTTTGCCCGTGCCTCTCAGTTGTGCCGAGTAAGACACGCGGTATTGTTCCGCAGCGGTGAGCAGCCGGTCGTAGGCCGGTTGGGCCCTGTTGATGGTATCCCAACTGATAAACCTGTTGCGGGCAGTGTAGACCTCGTTGTTGTCGAGCACGGTTTTCAGTGCTCGTAGCCGTGCGGCGTCGGTTTTAGGTAATCGTCTGTAAGGCATCTCATTCTTTTAATTAAGAGTTAAGAAAATATGTCAAGCGTAACAAAGCATGTATTCTTAATTCTTAACTCTTAATTCAATTATTTTTCCCTTCTCATCATTTGGTCCGTGTAGTCGGTAAGTACGGCTTTGCGTTCGTCGTCCACCTTGATGGCGGCAAGATATTTTCGGCTTTGGGCGAAGTAATATTCTATTTTCTCTTCGGCAAGACGCTTGATGCCCACCTTATTATATATATCGGTGACTGTGGCGATTTTCTCTTTGGGGTCGAACTTTTCTGCCGTCACCCATTTCAATAGTTCGTCGCGCCGGCTTTCGTCGGCGCGGTTGAAGGCGTTGATCAGCATGTATGTCTTCTTGTTGCAGAGTATGTCGCCGCCTATGGCCTTGCCGAACACGGCCGGGTCGCCGTAAACGTCGAGATAGTCGTCTTGCAGCTGGAAGGCCAGGCCCATCTGCTCGCCGAACTTATACAGGTTGTCGGCGTCTGCGTCGGGCGCGTCGGCGAGTATTGCGCCGATCTTAAGCGCGCATGCGAGCAAGACGCTCGTCTTCAGGCGTATCATCTCTATGTATTCGTCTTCGGTCACGTCGGTGCGCGTCTCGAAGTCCATGTCGTACTGTTGTCCTTCCCCTATTTCGAGAGAAGTCTCCGTAAACAGCTCAAGCACGGGTTTGAGCTTGTTCTCGTTGCATTGCATCATGCGCTGGAAAGCCAGCACGAGCATGCTGTCGCCCGAAAGGATGGCCGTGTTTGCGTCCCATTTTACGTGCACGGTGGGCATGCCGCGCCTCATTTCGGCGTTGTCCATCAGGTCGTCGTGCAGCAGTGTGTAGTTATGGTATGTCTCGATGGCGCATGCGGTGGGCAGGATGCTCTCAGGGTCGTCCTTAAACATGTTGTACGCCATGAGCATCAGCGACGGCCTGATGCGCTTGCCTCCCATTGACAATACGTATCTTACCGGCTCGTACAGGCTCTGCGGCTTACGCGTGTAAGGCAGGTTTTCGATATACGAGTTTATTTTCTCGAGGATTTCTTTTGCTGTCAGCATAATGGTTCAGAGTTTTGTAGATGTTGGTTGTTAGGTTATAATTTGAAAACTATTGGTATGCAGAAATACGTGCGGCAGGGCTTGCCCTTGTCTTCCCCGGGTTTCCATTTCGGCATCTTCTTGAGCACTCTCAGGGCTTCGAGGTCTAAGTCTGCGTTTGCCGACTTTACTACCTTGTAGTCGCTCGTGCTGCCGTCCTTGTTGATGATGAACGACACGAGCACGGTGCCCTGCCGTTTCAGCCGTTGCGCAGTGGTAGGGTATTTCAGGTTTTTCGTAAGCCATTTCACAAATTCCGTCATGCCGCCCGGAAATTCAGGCAGTTGCTCCACCACCTGGAAGTTCAGCGGGTTGTCGTCGGTCGTGTCTGCGTCTACCAGCGATATCGGGGTGTTGGCGATGTCGGTAACACCTCCCACGCCCACTCCGAGCAGGTCGGGCAGGCCCTTAATGTCGAGCAGCCGAGAGTCTTCGGGCGCGTCGTCGGTGCGTTTGTCCACTATGTTCAGCTTCTCAGCCGCAGCCTTTGCCTGTCCGGCGGACGTTGCGGCCACCATGTCGTCGTGGTGTATTACGGGCGTCATCTCCACGTCTTGGGCTATGTCGTCGAGTATGTCGTCGTCTGCTTCAGGCACGGTGCTCCGTGTCGTAAACTCGAGTGCGGCGAGAAACAACGACAAAACTACCACGAGACCTATCAGGAAGCCGGACGCGCGTTTGTTGTCCAAGTCGGCATTATATGATTTTTTTACGTCCACTTACCGTGATGATGATTTATACCTTTAAATCCGTTACATACTAATTCGCCGTTTTCTGCGTTATAATCAAAAACAGGCGTGCAAGACATCTTTCGCAATGCAAAAGTAACTCAGATATTTTAAAAAGATGTATCTTTGCCGTAAAAATAACAGATTTAAATGAAAAAAACCGTTTTTTCGCTTCTGCTGGCGCTTATTGTTATTGCTTGTTATTCGCAGGAAAGCCAAACGGCTTATAATTTCTTGCGTGTTCCAATCAGCGCCCACGCGGCGGCTCTCGGCGGAGACAATGTTACGATAATAGAAGACGACCCCTCGTTGGCTTTCAGCAATCCGGCCCTTCTCTCTTCGGTAAGCGATAAGAGCATCAATCTTAACTTCATGACTTACATGGCCGGGGCCACCACGGCGAGCGCGTCGTTTAACAGGATAATAAAGCAGAAAGCCTCGGTGGCGGTCATGGCGCAATACATGGACTACGGCAAGATGAAGGAGGTGGACCAAAACAACGTGCAGACGGGCGAGTTTTCGGCTAAGGATATAGCCCTTAGCGGAGTGTTCAGCTACATCCTCGGCGACAGGATAGTAGGAGGCATCACGGCTAAAGTGATAAACTCTTACATAGGCTGTTACAGTTCGTGGGCCGTAGGAGTGGACTTGGGACTGAATTATTACGACCCTGACCGCGAGTGGTCGGTCTCGCTCGTCGCTAAAAACCTCGGCGGACAGCTTAAGGCTTATGACAACGAGTATGAGAAAATGCCGCTCGACGTGCAGGCCGGAGTAAGCAAGCGCTTCGCAGCCTTGCCGTTCAGGGTGTCGCTTACGTTGGTCGGCCTGAACGATTGGGACACTAAGTTCATGAACCACCTTGTGGCCGGCGTCGACATCATACTCTCGCAGCAGTTTTACGTTGCGGCCGGTTACAACTTCAGGCGGGCCGACGAGATGACGCTGCTGCGCGGCACCGACGACGAGAGCAACCACATGGCGGGGCTTTCGTTCGGCGGCGGATTGCAGCTTGAGCGTTTCAAGTTGCAGCTGGCTTACGGTAAGTATCACGTGTCTTCAAGTTCGCTTCTTGTGAACGTAAGCTATAGTTTGTAATTATTTAATAGCAGACAAGTGACGAGCAGACAAGTGATAAGGGCTAGCGACTCGTCTGCTTGTCAGCCAGTCACTTGTCTGCCGTACTTAAATCTTAAAAAATAAATAAAGATGAGAAAGATTACGATAGCAATCGACGGTTATTCGTCGTGCGGAAAAAGCACAATGGCAAAGGATCTCGCACGCGAGATAGGCTACGTTTACGTAGACACGGGCGCGATGTACCGCGCCGTAACGCTGTACGCCATGCGCAACGGCATGTTCGGCGACGACGGAACGATCGACGCCGAAAGGCTTAAGGCGCGTATGGATGACATCGTTGTCTCGTTCAGGTTTAACGAGGCGGCGGGCCGCCCCGACACTTACCTCAACGGCGAACTCGTAGAGAACGACATCCGCACGATAGCGGTGTCGGATAAGGTAAGCCCCGTGGCGGCCCTGCCTTTCGTGCGCGAGGCGCTCGTAAGGCAGCAGCAGGCCATGGGCAAGGACAAGGGCGTGGTGATGGACGGCCGCGACATAGGCACCACGGTGTTTCCCGACGCCGAGCTGAAGGTGTTCGTCACGGCGTCGGCCGAGGTTCGCGCCAAGCGGCGTTACGACGAGCTGAAGGCCAAAGGCATGGAGGCTGACTATGACGAGATACTCAGAAACGTTAAGGAGCGCGACTATATAGACTCCCACCGCGAAGTGTCTCCGTTGCGAAAGGCGGCCGACGCCGTAGAGCTTGACAACAGCCAGATGACGATTGCAGGGCAGAAGGCGTGGCTCATGGAGCAGTATAGGCGCGCGGCTGGCGATTGACGCATTTGTAAAAGGTTACCTTCCGCCTTGTGAAAGGTAACCTTTTACACGCTGAAAGGCGGCAAATTGCATCGCAATTTACCGCCTTTTGTTTGTCCGTGTTTTTGCTTCGGCCGTTTTGTTTTTAACCGCCTAATCCTGCGGTACTTACGTTTACGCAATTTATACCGCAAGTTTTTCAGGCTAAAGCATTGTCTTTCACCGTTATTTTGTACTTTTGCAGCGTGGCGGCCTTCGTGTTGCCACGCCGTAAGAGTTTATAATCATTATGAAAATAGGACTTTTTATTCCCTGCTATGTCGACGCCCTTTATCCTGAAGTGGGCGTCGCGGCATACAAGCTGCTTAAGCATTTGCAGGTAGACGTTACCTATCCCATGCACCAGACGTGCTGCGGCCAGCCGATGGCCAACGCCGGGTTTGAGAGCAAGGCCGTGCCGCTGGCCACCCGCTTCGACGACATGTTCAATGGCTTCGACTACGTTGTGGCCCCCTCGGCGAGCTGCGCCGCCTTCGTAAGGCTCAACTACCCGCGCCTGCTGGAAGGCAAGCGGCGGTGTGAGGCGGCTGAGAGGACGATGGACGTATGCGAGTTTCTGCATGACGTATTGAAAGTTAAGTCGCTGCCGGGCAGGTTTCCCCACAAGGTGAGCCTGCACAACTCGTGTCATGGAGTGCGCGAGCTGGGTCTCTCGTCTCCGAGCGAACGCAACATTCCGCGCTACAATAAGATAAAGGATCTGCTCGCGCTTGTCGACGGGGTGACCGTTGTCGAGCCTGAGCGCGTTGACGAATGCTGCGGCTTCGGCGGCATGTTCTCGATAGAAGAGCCTGCGGTGTCGGCCCGCATGGGTGCCGACAAGTTGGCAAGGCACATGGCCACGGGCGCCGAATACGTGACGGGACCTGACAGTTCGTGCCTGATGCATCTCGAAGGAGTGGCCAAGCGCCTCGGTAAAGACATCAAGTTCATTCACGTTGTACAAATATTAGCGGCCGGATTATGAGTACATTACATTCAAAAGCAGCCCAAAAGTTCCTTGAAACCAACAAGAACGCAGCCTGGCACGACGATACTTTCTGGTCGCTCCGCGCCAAGCGCGACGACATGGCCATGAGCCTTGACGAGTGGGAGCAACTGCGCGACGCGGCAAGCGCCATAAAGCGACACACCGTGACGCATCTCGACGAGTATCTCGAACGGTTCGCCGACAGTGCCGAACGCAACGGCGTGAAGGTGCATTGGGCAAAAGACGCAGCCGAGTTTAACTCTATCGTATTGTCGATTCTCACGGAGCGGGGCGTAAGCAAGCTCGTTAAGAGCAAGTCGATGCTGACCGAGGAGTGCGGCATGAACCCCTATCTTGAGAGCCACGGCATAGACGTCGTCGAGACTGACTTGGGCGAACGCATCCTGCAACTTATGCACAAGAAGCCGTGCCACATAGTGGTGCCTGCCGTACACATAAAGCAGGAAGAGGTGGGCCGCCTGTTCGAGGAGAAACTCGGCAGCGAGAAGGGCAACTATGACCCTACCTACCTGACATACCAAGCACGCCTCAGCCTGCGCAACGAGTTCGTAACGGCGGGCGCGGGCATGACCGGCGCCAACTTCGGCGTGGCCGAGACGGGCGACGTGGTGGTGTGCACCAACGAGGGCAACGCCGACATGTCGACCTCCGTGCCCAAGCTGCACATCGTGGCGATGGGCTTGGAGAAGGTGATACCCGACTACCGCTCGTTGGCCGTGTTCCAGCGTCTGCTGTGCCGCGCGGCCACGGGCCAGCCCACCACTACGTTCACATCGCACTTCCGCAAGCCGCGGCCGGGCGGCGAGATGCACATCGTGCTCGTAGACAACGGCCGCAGCGACATTATCGCCAACCCCGGACATTGGGAGACGCTCAAGTGCATACGCTGCGGTTCGTGCATGAACACATGCCCCGTGTACAGGCGCAGCGGAGGCTATTCGTACACATATTTCATACCCGGACCTATCGGCATAAACCTCGGAATGCTCAAGAACGCCTCCGAATACTCCGACAACGTAAGCGCCTGCACGCTGTGCTGCTCGTGCGACAACGTGTGTCCCGTCAAGGTGAACCTGTCCGAACAGATATACCGTTGGCGGCAGCAGCTCGACTCGCTCGGCAAGGCCGACCCCGTGAAGAAGGCCATGTCGAAGGGCATGAAATACCTGTTCGGCCACCCTGCGCTTTACGATACGGCACTTAAGTTCGCCCCGCTTGCCAACCATCTGCCCCGCGCGCTGGTGTACAACAAGCTGAACGGATGGGGGTACGGCCACGAGATGCCGGTGTTTAGGAAGAAAACGTTCCACGAGATAATGGAACATGAGCAGCAACTGTTACAAAACGATGGTTTGTCATGAGTACTAAGGAAGAGATATTGTCAAGATACAGGCGCAACATGAAGGTGGAAGGGCTTTACGACATGCCCGACCTCGATGCGCTGCAAGGCGTCAGGTATGACGACGTAGTGGCCCGATTCGTCGACATGAGCGAGTCCGTAGGCGGCAGGGTGGCCGCTCTCGGCACTGCCGACGACGTAAACGAGCTTATAAGAAGCATTTATCCCGAAGCGAAAGTCTTTGCGAGCAACCAGCCCGAAATCACCATAGCGCAGCTCAATCCCGACACTGTGGCCGAAGCCCGTGACCTTAACGGCACAGACGTAGGCATAGTAAGGGGTACCGTAGGCGTGGCCGAAAACGGCTGCGTGTGGATTCCTCAGACGATGAAGGAGCGTGCCGTGTGCTTCATTTCGGAATATTTGGTCATACTGTTGAGCCGTAAAGACATTGTAAGCAACATGCACGAGGCTTACCGCAGGATAAGTTTTACCGATTACGGATACGGCACTTTCATCTCAGGTCCGTCTAAGACGGCCGATATCGCCCAGGCTCTTGTCATGGGTGCGCAGGCCGCCCGAGGTGTGACGGTGGTCCTGACGGAGTGACGCCTGACTGTCGGCGGCCGTGCGTAGGCCGCTTGATAACAGGCCGGCGGCAATGTCTTACCCGTAAGGATGAGGCATTGCCGCCGGCTATTTTTCTTTGTTATTACTTCCGAATGCGGATTAGATGAATAGGTTTACGTTGGCTTCGTCGGCCCGTTCCATGTAAGTGGCCACGCCGCCTATGGTCACCCCGTCGATGAGTTCTTCGCGTTGTATGCCCATTACGTCCATTGACATCTGGCAGGCGATGAACTCCACGCCGTTGTCGATGGCCTGCTGGCGGAGCGACTCAAGCGAGTCTACGCCTTTTACGCTCATCACCTTGCGCATCATCTTGGCTCCGATGCCCGCCATGTTCATCTTCGACAGTTTCAGCCGTGATGAGTCAGAGGGCAGCATCATGCCGAACATCTTGCCGAACACGTCTTTCCTGACCGCCGGCTTTTGGCGTTTCTTGATTACGTTGAGGCCCCAGAAGGTGAAGAATATCGTGACTTTCTCGCCCGTTGCGGCTGCTCCGTTGGCAAGGACGAACGTGGCGAGGGCCTTGTCAAGGTCGTCGCTGAACAGTATCAGCGTCTTGCCGCGTCCTCGTGGCTTTTCGGCGGTAGGACATGCCGTGCCTCCTCGTTTTTCTATTACCACGTTATATGTGCCGCCTGACGAGTTTTTGCTTATCAGCTTGTTGCCCGTGAGCTTGCACCACGACTCCGCATCGCGTTGGAATCCTGGGTCCGTGGCCGTTATCTGCAGCCTCTTACCAGCCTCTACGCCCTCCATGCTCTGCTTGAGGCGCATTATCGGGCCGGGGCATTGCAGTCCGCAGGCGTCTATCTTTATCACGTCTGCACCGCCGTCGCCTGTGTCAGCCGCGCTTTCAGGCTCCGCCTGATGAGGCTTGGCGCAGGCTTCGGGAGTGGGCACGGGGGCCGTGGCGGCCTTATAGGTCTTGAGTCCGCCTATCAGGTTGCGCACGTCTTTATATCCGTTGTCTTTCAGTATGTTTGAGGCGAGGTATCCCCTGAGTCCCACTCCGCAATATATGTACACGGGCTTGTCTTTCGGTATGAGCCTGAGCTTGTCGCGCATGTCGTCTAAGGGCACGTTTATTGCGCCGTCGAGGGCGCCGAGGGCAAACTCGTCGGGCGTGCGGACGTCTACGAGTGTCACCTTGCTCAGGTCGGTCTGCCTCAGTTCGCGCCAGTACAGGGGGAACATCTTGCCGCTCAGGATGTTGCCTGCCACGTAGCCGGCTATGGCCACGGGGTCTTTAGCCGACGAGAAGGGAGGGGCGTAGGCGTGCTCGGTGAGCGTAAGGTCGTACACGGTGCCTTCGTGCTTGATCACTTGGGCGAACTCGTCTATGCGCTTGTCAACCCCGTCGTTGCCTACTATCTGCGCCCCGTACAGCCGTCCGCCGTCGGGCGCGAAAGTTATCTTGATAGACATTTGCGACGCTCCGGGGTAATATCCGGCGTGCGACGACGGGTGTATCGTGGCCGAAAGGCAGGGTATGCCCATTTGCTTAAGTCTCTTGGCCGGCATTCCGGTAGATGCCACGGTCAGGTCGAACACTTTTGCGACCGACGTGCCTATAGAACCTTCGTACTTGGTCTTGTTGCCGAACACGATGTTGTCGGCCACGATGCGCGCCTGCCTGTTGGCCGGTCCGGCCAAGTAGCACAGCCACGGCTTGCGTGTTACTGGGTTGGGGTATTCTATCGCGTCGCCCACGGCGTAAATGTTCTTGTCAGACGTCTGCAGGTATTCGTTTACGTAGATGCCGCGCGCTTCGCCTATCTTCAGCCCAGCGTCTTGGGCGAGCTTTGTCTCCGGGCGCACGCCGATGGACAGTATCACCATGTCGACGTTAAGGATTTCGCCCGAGCTTAGGCACACTTCCACTGTGCCGCCCTTGTCCTTAAACTTCTCAACGGCTTTCTGCAAATACAGCCTTACGCCGTTTTGCGCTAAGTGGGCGTGCACCAGTGCCGCCATCGAGAAGTCTATCGGCCCCATCACTTGGTCGGCCATTTCGATTACCGACACTTCCAGTCCTGCGTGAGCGAGGTTTTCGGCCATCTCCAGGCCGATGAATCCTCCGCCGATGATGGCGGCGCGCTTGGCTTTGCTCTTTTGCACGAACGACTTTATATTGTCTGTGTCGTCAACGTTGCGCAGGGTGAATATCCGCCGCCCGTCGATGCCGGGCAGGGGCGGACGCACGGGCGAAGCACCGGGCGACAGCAACAGCTTGTCGTAGGTTTCGGTGTATTCCTTGCCGCCGGCCGTGCGTATGCTTACGGTCTTTTCGGCCGCGTTGATAGCCGTCACCTCTGAGTTTATGCGCACGTCGATGTCAAACCGCCGGCCGAAAGCCTCGGGTGTCTGCACGAAGAGGCGGTCGCGCTCGGTTATCACGCCCCCTATATAATAAGGTAAGCCGCAGTTAGCGTATGAAATGTACGAACCTTTCTCTACCAATATTATTTCCGCATGTTCGGTGTTCCTTCGCATGCGGGCTGCGGCCGTAGCTCCTCCGGCAACGCCTCCTACTACTATTATTTTCATTTTGTCCTTGTGTTTTTTAACGGTTACGTTTAGATACCTTATCATAAAGGCTGGTGACCGATTGTTGCTTCCGGTCGCTTTTTCGTGCCTTTATTGCATGTCATCTATCTGCAAAGTAAGCAAATAGTATCCGAAAAATGAAATTTTATCGGTGTAAAAGCCGCTTTTTTCCGAAAAATTAATGATTATTCAGACAAAAAAGGAAGGCTCGGCGGCCCTGTGCGGCCGTTGCACGAAGTGTAATACGTAACTCGTTGTCAGTCAGCTTGTTGCCCGACGCGTTCTGAAAGGTGGCTTTTTATCGTGTAAAAGGATGCCTTTTGTATGATGAGAGGTAACCTTTTACAGCGTGAAAGGTTACCTTTTGCATTGCCTGCTGACTCCGCTGCAACGCTTTTTGGTGGGCGAGTGCGTCTGTGGTGGTGCCGAGGTGTTGCGGCGGTGGCTGCCAACGGGCAGCCTGTTGGCCTGCAAACGGCAATAAAAAAAGAAGCTATGACTGTTTGAGTCATAGCTTCTTAATCTTTGTTGGGATACCCGGATTCGAACCAGGAATGACAGGACCAGAATCTGTAGTGTTACCATTACACCATATCCCAATGCTTTTTGAGAGCTGTTTGCTTCTGTTTTGCGAGTGCAAAGGTACGCATTTTTTTTGAACTGACAACATTTTTGTCGACTTTTTTCTAAAAAATCTCAAAATAATCTACCTTTATCATTGTTTTACAATAAATCAATGTACCTTTGCAAGAGATTAAGGCTGTGCTTGCACGGATGATGAAACAAGTTTTCGTTGCGCTCGCCGGCATGGTCCTTGCATGGCAAACGACGCTCGCCCCGGGCTGTAGTCACGGCATTACGCTTGCAGGTTTGCGTCGCTGTTTTTACGTTAACAATACTTTATTTTCTTAATGGAACAAGTAAAAAAATTAGTTGAGACGATAACAAAAGGTATTCAAGAAAAGAAAGGCTCTAACATAATCATCGCCGACCTGAGCGGGATAGAGGGCACTGTATGTCATTATTTCGTAATATGTCAAGGCAACTCACCTTCGCAGGTGGAGGCTATCACTGATTCGGTGGAGGAAACTGCGAGGGTGGAAGCGGGTGAGAAGCCCGTACACGTGGTAGGTCTCGGCCATGCGCATTGGGTGGCTATGGACTATACCGACGTCATGGTGCACATATTTCTGCCCGAGACGAGGGAATATTATAATCTTGAAAACCTTTGGGAAGACGCCAAGTTGACGAGGATTCCCGACGTAGACTGATTCGTTTTACAATGGCACGGCATTGCCGTAAGGGCTTCCTTACGGCGAAATTCAATGATTAATATGGAACAAGATAAAAACAATAAGAGGCCGAAGTTCAGCATGAACTGGATCTACATGCTCGTGCTTTTCGGCCTTATCGCGATGTATCTGCTCGGCGGCGACGCCGTGGGCAGCGCCAGCAAGAAGGTTTCTTATGACGAGTTTAAGACTTTCGTGAATAAGGGTTACGCCTCAAAGATCGTAATCAACAAGGACGAGAGCACCCTGAAGATGTATGTGAACCCGAAAAATATACGCGACGTGTTTAAGCAGGGAGCTAAGAACACCGGCAACAACCCGTATGTTACGACCGAGTTCGGCAGCGTCGACAAGGTGGAGACCTTCGTTGAGGCTGAAAAGAAAGCCGGAAAATTCAAGGGCGAGCTTAACTATGAGAATAAGCGTGGTAACGACCTGTTCAACATCTTGCTGAGCTTCGGCCCCATCCTGCTTTTCGTATTCTTGTGGTTGTACCTGATGCGGCGAATGGGCGGAGGCGGCTCGGGCTCCGGCGGAGTGTTCAACGTAGGCAAGAGCAAGGCCAAGATGTACGAGAAAGGGGCTGATATCAACATTACCTTCAAGGACGTAGCCGGGCAGGCAGGCGCAAAACAGGAGGTGCAGGAGATTGTGGAGTTTCTGAAGAACCCGAAGAAATACACAGATTTGGGCGGCAAGATACCTAAGGGTGCGCTCCTCGTAGGCCCTCCGGGTACGGGTAAGACGCTGCTGGCGAAGGCCGTGGCAGGTGAGGCCGGCGTGCCGTTCTTCTCTATGAGCGGATCCGATTTCGTAGAGATGTTCGTAGGCGTGGGCGCAAGCCGTGTGCGCGACCTGTTCCGCCAGGCAAAAGAGAAGGCGCCGTGCATAATCTTTATCGACGAGATTGACGCCGTAGGCCGCGCCCGAAGCAAGAATCCGGCCATGGGTGGGAATGACGAACGGGAGAACACACTGAACGCCCTGCTGACGGAAATGGACGGCTTCGGCACGAACAGCGGCGTGATAATACTTGCCGCTACCAACCGTGCCGACATGCTTGACTCGGCCCTTCTGCGTGCGGGACGTTTCGACAGGCAGATCAACGTAGACCTGCCCGACCTGAACGAGCGCAAGGAAATATTTGAGGTTCACCTCAAACCGGTGAAGATCGACGATACCGTTGACGTGGATATGCTGGCCCGCCAGACTCCGGGATTCTCGGGAGCGGACATCGCCAACGTGTGCAACGAGGCTGCGCTCATAGCCGCGCGCCATGACAAGACCCACGTGGGCAAGCAGGATTTCCTTGACGCAGTAGACCGAATCATCGGCGGACTGGAGAAGAAAACTAAGGTGATGACCGAGGGCGAACGCCGCACGATAGCCTTGCACGAGGCCGGACATGCCACGATATCATGGTTCTTGGAGCACGCCAACCCGCTGGTTAAGGTGTCGATAGTGCCGCGCGGACGAGCGCTCGGTGCCGCATGGTACATGCCCGAGGAGCGTCAGATAACGACTAAGGAGGAAATGCTCGACGAGATGTGCGCAACGCTCGGCGGACGCGCGGCCGAGGAGCTGTTCACCGGCCATGTCTCAACCGGAGCGATGAACGACCTTGAGCGTGTGACGAAGAGCGCCTACGGCATGATAGCGTATGCCGGAATGAGCGACAAGCTGCCAAATATCTGCTATTATAACAACAATGAATATAATTTCCAAAAGCCGTATTCGGAGACAACGGCCAAGATAATGGACGACGAGGTGCTCAAGATGATTAACGAACAGTACGGCCGGGCTAAGACGTTGCTGCTCGAACATAAGGAAGGGCACAACAAGTTGGCCGAACTGCTGCTTGAGCGTGAAGTGATATTCGCCGAAGATGTTGAGAAGATATTCGGCAAGCGTCCGTGGGTAAGCCGCTCGGAGGAGATAATGGAGACCGAGAAGGGCGGCCCACAGGCAAGCCTATCCGGCGACGAGGGCAGTACCGAGCCTGACGGCGGAGCCGAAAAGGCCGGCGTGAGCACGGGCGACGAGAAACGTTGATATAAGGTGATGCGGACTTACGGTTGTGCGGTCTTACGGTAAAAAGACGCCGTGGACGATATGTAACCGTAAGGCCGCATGACCGTAATTTTATAATCTCATAACCGGAAAACATTATGAAAAACCTTATTGTAAGAAGCATTACGGGAGTGTTCTTCGTGGCCGCCATCGTAGTCTGTTTCATGGAGCCGGCGGCAATGGAGTTTTTGTTCGCTTTGGTCACTGGTCTCAGCATTTGGGAATATTGCGGACTTGTGAATAACGTGAAGGGAGTGCAGGTCAACCGATTTATCAGCACCGTGGCAGGTGTTTACTTCTTTCTCGCCGTTGGCGGGTTCTGTAGCGGACTGGTGCCTACTGCGGCAGTGTTCATTCCTTATCTGCTCACGATAGTTTACTTGTTCATAAGCGAGCTTTACGCCAAGACCGAGAACGCCGTCAACGACTTGGCTTACACCATGCTCGGACAGATGTATATCGCGTTGCCGTTTTCTACGATCAACGTGTTGGCGTTCAACGTCGCCGCAGACGGAAGCGTGGTGTTCAATTATCTTATTCCGCTGTGCGTATTCATCTTCCTTTGGGCTAACGACACTGGAGCTTATTGCGCCGGTTCGCTGCTGGGGCGGCATAAACTGTTTCCCCGTGTGTCGCCCGGCAAGAGCTGGGAAGGCTCGATAGGCGGAGCCGTCATTGTGCTTATTGTGGCGTTTTTCATCGGGCGTTACGAGAGTGGCACGGGCGTTGATACGGGGCTTACCGTCATGCAGTGGATGGGCTTAGGGCTGGTGGTAGTCGTGTTCGGTACATGGGGCGACCTTGTGGAGTCTCTCTTTAAGCGCACGCTCGGCATAAAGGACAGCGGAAACATCCTGCCCGGGCACGGAGGCATGCTCGACCGCTTCGACTCTTCGCTCATGGCCATGCCCGCTTCTGTGATTTATCTTTATTCGCTTACGCTGTTTTAATACAAATCGCATTATGGCTCATCGCCTGACTATTACGAAAGGTTATCTTTTACGCTGTGAAAGGTAACCTTTCGTCGCATAATAGGCATTCTTTTGCTTGGTAAAAGGATACCTGTTGCTAATAGGCTGATTATCAAATGTTTGTCGCTGGTACGACGGCCGTCGGCCCGTAGCCGGCAGTAAAATATGTAAGAATGGTAGTTTTTGCATTAATCCGTGTACAAACATTTCGGAATATTTATTATAACTTTGCATTGTGAAGTTGTGTAAGCGCGACGGACTGATGTGATCCGCTCGTCAAGCGCAGGCAGTGAATGTTACAACTTTAAATATAATGACGTTATGATTACTAAAATCCTTAAACCTGTATTGATGACATTTGCCGGTCTTTGCATGTTTTCAAACTGCGGAATGGCGAAGTCAGGCGGCGCAGCCGGAGTAGGGGAAAACCCTGTGCCGGGCACTGACGGCAACAAGTACGTACCTTACGAGCAGCGCACGGGCAACGAGTCGATAGTCTATTTCACGCGCAATCTCGGCGCGGAAGGCCTTCTCAAGGCTTACGAACAGGTAAGCGCAAACATCGAGGGGCGCACGGGCGTGAAGCTGCATACGGGCGAGCAGAACGGCCCCAACATCATCCCGGCGGCGTGGGTGAAGGCACTGATGCAGAAAGACCTGCCCAAAGCCAA
>CALUFN010000015.1 GCA_944319945.1 uncultured Prevotella sp. | reverse complement strand
ATACCCGACGTATTGCCCGAACCGATGCCTTACGACACCGAAATAAACCATGCGCCGAAGCGCAAGGACATATTGACGAAAGAGGAAAAGAAGCTCGCACTGCGCAATGCCTTGAGGTATTTCCCAAAGAAATTCCATGCAGAGCTTGCGCCGGAGTTCGCCGAAGAACTTGAAAAGTACGGTCGCATTTACATGTACCGCTTCCGTCCGCGCTACGAAATGTACGCCCGCCCGATTGACGAATACCCACACAAGTCGCTCCAGGCGGCGGCAATTATGCTGATGATTCAGAACAACCTGAACCCCGCCGTGGCGCAGCATCCACACGAACTCATCATCTACGGAGGCAACGGGGCCATATTCCAGAACTGGGCGCAATACCGCCTCACGATGAAATACCTCAGCGAAATGACCGACGAGCAAACGCTCGTGATGTATTCGGGCCATCCGCTTGGCCTCTTCCCGTCGCACAAGAACGCCCCACGCGTGGTCGTCACCAACGGCATGGTTATCCCGAACTATTCAAGACCCGACGACTGGGAGCGCATGAACGCGCTCGGAGTGAGCCAGTACGGACAGATGACGGCCGGCTCTTACATGTACATCGGGCCGCAGGGCATCGTCCACGGCACTACGATCACCGTGATGAACGCCGCACGCATGCAGCTGAAAAAACAGCCCGGACGCACCGACATACACGGCATGCTGTTCGTATCGTCGGGTCTCGGCGGCATGTCGGGCGCACAGCCCAAGGCCGGCAATATAGCCGGCGTGGTTAGCGTAGTGGCCGAAATCAATCCGCTGGCTGCACGCAAGCGTTACGATCAGGGATGGGTTGACGAGCTTCACGACAACCTCGACGAGCTGATTCCGTCGATACGCAAGGCCGTCGACGAGAAGAAAACGGTGTCGATGGCTTACGTGGGCAACGTTGTCGACCTTTGGGAGCGCCTCGCCGACGAAGGCATCAAGGTTGACTTGGGCAGCGACCAGACCTCGCTCCACAACCCGTGGGCAGGCGGTTACTATCCCGTAGGCATGACTTTGGAAGAGTCTAAGAAGATGATGGCTGACGACCCGAACGAGTTCCGCAACCGCGTTCAGGCATCGTTGCGCCGCCAGGTGGCCGCAATCAACAAACTGACAGAGCGCGGCATGTACTTCTTCGACTACGGCAACGCCTTCCTTCTTCAGTCAGAACGCGCCGGAGCCGACATCATGAGAGCCGACGGCAAGTTCCGTTACCCGTCTTACGTGCAAGACATCATGGGCCCGATGTTCTTCGATTACGGCTTCGGCCCGTTCCGTTGGGTATGTACGTCGGGCAATCCCGACGACCTCGCAGTAACCGACCGCATAGCCGCCGACGTGCTCGAAGAAATCAAGAAGACTGCTCCCGCCGAGATACAAGGCCAGATGGACGACAACATACATTGGATACGCGAGGCTGGAAGAAACCATCTCGTAGTAGGTTCGCAAGCCCGAATCCTGTATGCCGACGCCGAGGGACGCACTAAGATAGCACTCGCTTTCAACAAAGCGATACGCAAGGGCGAGATAACACGCCCCGTTGTGCTCGGCCGCGACCACCACGACGTGTCGGGAACCGACTCTCCGTTCCGTGAGACCAGCAACATATACGACGGCTCGCAATTCTGCGCCGACATGGCCGTGCAGAACGTAATAGGCGACTCTTTCCGCGGAGCTACGTGGGTATCGCTCCACAACGGAGGCGGCGTTGGTTGGGGAGAAGTAATCAACGGAGGCTTCGGCATGGTGATTGACGGCGGCGAAGACAGTGCGCGCCACATCCGCGAGATGCTTTTCTGGGACGTAAACAACGGCATTGCACGCCGCAGCTGGGCACGCAACGAAGGCTCGATGCACAGCATTGTACGCGAAATGGAACGTACGCCGGGACTTAAGGTTACGATGCCCAACATCGTGGAAGACGACGTTATAGAGAATATTTATTAATCAACACCAACCCAACTCTCCCGAAGGGAGGGAACTTAATATATCTTTTATTTATAAATAAGGTATTGAAAGCCTTCCCGTCGGGAGGGTTGGGGTGGGTATTTAAATGTAATAACAACATGGTTCACCAAATATCAGCCGAACACCTTACGATAGAACGCATCGGCGAAATAATCAAAAACGGTTATAAGATTGAATTGAGCGACGACGCACGCAACCGTATCGTGCGCTGCCGCGAGTACCTCGACAAGAAAATTGCCGAGACCGAGACACCCATTTACGGAGTAACCACGGGCTTCGGATCGCTCTGCAACGTGTCGATAGGCAAAGACCACTTGGCCCAATTGCAGATAAACCTGATGATGTCGCACGCCTGCGGCACGGGAGACCGCGTGCCAAACGAGATCGTTAAGATAATGATGCTGTTGAAGATACAGTCGCTCAGCTACGGTTACTCAGGCTGCAAGCTCGACACCGTAGAGCGTCTTGTCGACTTCTTCAACAACGATGTTTACCCGATTGTCTACATGCAGGGCTCGCTCGGAGCGTCAGGCGACCTCGTTCCGCTCGCCCACATGTCGCTGCCTTTAGTGGGATTAGGCGAAGTTGAATATAAAGGCAAGGTGATGTCGGGTGCCGAAGTGCTGCGCAAGAACAGCTGGAAACCAATACAACTCGCATCAAAGGAAGGGCTTGCCCTACTCAACGGCACGCAGAACATGAGCGCATTTGCCGTTTGGGCGATACTTAACAGCCAGCGGCTCAGCGACTGGGCCGACGTGATAGCAGCAATGTCGCTCGATGCTTACTGCGGACTTGTAGAGCCATTTACCGACGCCGTGCACCAGGTAAGGCCCCACAAAGGACAGATAGAGACGGCAAGACGCATGCGCGAACTGCTAGAAGGTAGTGAAATCGTTGAGAAACCGAAGTCATACGTGCAAGACCCGTATTCATTCCGCTGCGTTCCGCAAGTGCACGGGGCAATGAAGGACACGCTGGATTACGTGAAATCGGTAATCGACACGGAAATAAACTCGGCCACAGACAACCCCACAGTGTGCCCCGACGACGACCTAATAATCTCGGCCGGCAACTTCCACGGCGAGCCGATAGCCCTGCCTATGGACTTCCTTGCCATCGCCGTGAGCGAACTTGCCAACATATCAGAACGCCGAATATACAAACTCGTATCCGGAACGCGCGGACTGCCGAGCTTTCTCGTTGCCAATCCTGGCGTGAACAGCGGTTTCATGATCACCCAATATACGGCCGCTTCAGTGGTAAGCCTCAACAAGAGCCTATGCACACCGTCGTCGGTTGACAGCATTCCGTCAAGTCAGGGACAGGAAGACCACGTAAGCATGGGCGCAAACGCAGCAATAAAGCTCTACAAAGTGGTGCTCAACACCGAGCGCGTGCTCGCCATCGAGCTGTTCAACGCCGCACAGGCACTTGAGTTCCGCCGCCCGTTAAAGTCGTCGCCGGCCATTCAAGACGTGTTCAAGGCTTACAGGGAGACGGTGCCGTTCATAGTGAACGACGAGGTGATGTACCCATATATCAAACTCTCAATTGACTTCTTAGAGAACAATGCGCCTGCTTGTAAATAACATACGCACGCTTGCCGGTATTGAGACCAAAGGCCGCCGTCGCCTGCAAGGCGTCGAGATGAACAGCCTCGGACGGATAGACGACGCGTGGATGCTCGTAGACGACGGTAAGATTTCAGCCTTCGGAAGCATGAACGACATGCCTTCCGAAGGCTTTATTGTTGATGCCGAGATTGACGCTGACGGCGGAACGGTGCTCCCGTCGTGGTGCGACCCACATACGCACATAGTCTATGCAGGCAGCCGCGAAGGTGAGTTCGTAGACAAGATAATGGGACTTAGCTACGCCGAAATAGCCCGTCGGGGCGGCGGAATACTAAACTCGGCCGACCTGCTCCACACTCTCAGCGAGGACGAACTTTACCGTCAGGCCATGCACCGGGCCGAAGAGATAATGCGCAAGGGCACGGGCTGCGTTGAGATAAAGAGCGGATACGGACTTAACACGGCCGACGAGATGAAGATGCTGCGCGTAATCAGCAGGATGAAAGAGAGCCTGCCGATGCGCATAGTGTCGACGTTTCTCGGAGCACACGCCGTAGGCCGCGGTTACGGTCACGACGAATACGTAGACCTGATAATTAACGAGATGCTGCCCGAAGCCGGCCGCGAACGGCTGGCCGACTACGTTGACGTATTCTGCGACGAAGGTTTCTTCACCCCTGAAGACACCGACCGCATACTCAACGCAGCCGCACGGTGGGGCATGAGGCCCAAGATACACGTAGACGAGCTTGCCGCCACGGGCGGACTGCCAGTGGCCGTAAGGCACGGGGCGTTGTCGGTAGACCATCTTGAAAACATGCCCGAGACGGAGTTCGACATCTTACGCGACAGCGGCACCATGCCTACGGTGCTGCCGGGCACGTCGTTCTTCCTAAACATGCCCTACGCCCCGGCGCGCAAGATGATAGACGCCGGACTCGGCGTAGCTGTGGCAAGCGACTATAATCCCGGGTCGACACCCTCCGGCGACATGAAGTTCGCCGTGTCGTTGGCCTGCATCAAGATGCGCCTTCTGCCATCAGAGGCCGTCAACGCCGCCACGCTCAACGCAGCCTACGCTATGGGCCTTGCCGACGGATACGGCTCGATAACCGTCGGGAAAGCAGCAAACTTCTTCATTACCGAGCCGATACCTTCAATCGACTACATACCTTACGCCTACACCTCGCCCGTAATCAAGCGGGTATTCCTCAACGGGCGTGAAGTATGAAACTGAAAGAGAGCGCATCAAAACAACCGGCCTGCCGTTGTAATAGCATGAATCCGGTATTTTGATGCGCTCCCTTTCTATTAGATTATGTGCACCAACATCACCCCTCACCCGTATTTTTCAAGTCTTTCCTATACTCCTTTGGCGACTTGCCATACTTCTTCTTAAAGCATTTACCGAAATAACCCACGTCGCGGAATCCTACCGAATAAGCTATTTCAGTTATGCTGCCATCAGTGGTTTCAATCAGGCGCGCCGCCTTTCCGAGACGTATCTCACGCACAAGGTCTACCGGAGCGAAGCCCGTCAAGCTCTTAAGTTTCTTAAAGAAGGCCGAACGGCTAAGCCCTATCGTGCCGGCAATGGTGTCAATATTGAAGTCGTTAGAGTTAAGATTGCTTTCGATAATGGCATTGATTTGATGGATAAACTCAATGTCCTTCTTTACGAGATGCTGCTCATACTCGTCTCCAGGCTCCTCCGCACCGCCGTTGTCCACCGCCGCCTGTACTACCATCTTACGCTGGAATATGCGCTGTTCGTCAAGCAGCTGATTGACCCTTGCCACCAAGTAATTACTGCTGAACGGCTTTGGTATGAAGGCGTTAGCCCCGGCCTTCACGGCTGCCATCTTGTCCTCGTCGGTGTTCTTGGCCGTCAGGATTATCACGGGAATGTGGCTTATGTTGAAATCCTGGCGCACGCTGCGCAACACGTCAAGGCCGCTCATTCCAGGCATCATCAGGTCTGATACTATTATGTCGGGATGATATTGGTATATCTTCTTCAGTCCCTCGTTTCCGTCGCGCGCGGCAAACACGTTGTAACGGCCCGACAGTTGCAGCTTGAGCATGCGGCACATGTCGGCGTTGTCTTCTATGAGTATTATCGTAGGCACGTCGGCCTTCACCCCTCCGTCGGTATTGGCGGTAACGGCAATCTCGTCGTCAGTCGCGTCGTTCTCTGCTGTATGGTCGTCAAAATAGACCTCTATGTCACGGTCGTTGAAATGCTCCTTGCCGGTCGGCAGCTCTACGGTGAACGCTACGCCGCGGCCGCCTTCCATGTTGTCCGCCCAGATGCGGCCGTGGTGCATGTTAACGTATTCCTTCGACAGCGACAAGCCTATGCCCGTGCCGGCATAAGCCGTGTCGCCGGATGTCTTGTTATCGGCCTGCGAGAAACGCTCGAATATCAGTCCGAGCTGCGATTTGGGTATGCTTGCGCCGTCGTCTTCGACGCATATCGTGCACACGTCGCCGCTCGAAGCCAGAGCCACGCATATTGAACCGCCGTCGTCGGTGTACTTGAAGGCGTTGTTAATCAAATTGTTAAGCACCACTCCTATCTTCTCTGCGTCGCACCACGCCGTGACGCGCTCCGACGGATGCTCGAAGGTGAAGGCTATGTCGCGCTCGCCGGCAAGCACCTTAAACCCGCCCATCAGCGTCTCTATCATCGCCGTGACGTCTACAAGCGACACATGCAGCTTCATCTTGCCGTTCTGTATCTTGCGGAAGTCGAGTATCTGATTGACCAGCTGCAGCATCTTGCGCGAGTTGCGCTCGATAAGGTCAAGATATTCGTGCCCCGACGGACTGAGCTTTTCATTGGCCTTAAGCTCCTCTATCGGTCCCTTGATCAGCGAGAGCGGCGTGCGCAGCTCGTGGCTCACGTTGGTAAAGAAGCGTATCTTCAGCTCGGCGAGACGGTCGTTGATGTACACCTCGTTGCGCATCCTTATCACGTAGGCCACGGTACGTGCTATGCCGTAAAGGGCGAGCAGGCCGAGTATCACATATATGGTCCTCGCCCACCACGTGGCCCACCACGGCGGCAGAACCACCACCTCGACTACGCGCTCGGGCGACACGCCGTCGTTAACCTTCACGCGGAACTTATAGCTGCCCGGCGGCACGTTGGCGTATGAGGCCACGCGGTTGCCGCCGCTCTCATGCCACTGCTCCTCGTATCCGTCAAGCATGTATGCGTAAGGCACCGCGGCGTTGTCGGCATAGTGTGGTGATGCAAACTCTATCGTAAACGTCGACTGGTCGTGCCTCAGTGTTATCCTGTCGGCATATTTCACCGCACCGCTGTATATCGGCGGGTCGAAGTCTTCGAGGTCGCGGTTGTTAACCTTGAAATCCACGATGAACGTGTTGTGCCTTGTCTCGTTGTCGCCCAGCACGGTAGAGGGGTTGAACACGAGCAAGCCCTGCCTGCATCCTATCACGATCCTGCCGTCCTGCAGGCATTCCGAAGTGTTGTCTTCCACGTTCACGTTGGGGAATCCTGCAAAGCGGTCGTAGCTCTTGGCCAGGGTGGAGCCGGGCTTAAGGCTCGCCAATCCGTTCTCAGTGCCTATCCAAAGGCAGTGGTCCTTGTCTTCGGTTATCGACGTTATCACGTTGCCCCCCTGGCGTTCGTTCACCGTGAACGACTGCAATACGGGCCGCCCCGCGTCCTTATCGTAGCGTTCTATGCGCTTCAGGCCGTTGCCGAATATGCCCAGCCAGATGTCGCCCCGGCTGTCCTTGAACATAGTGTAGATGTCATTGTTGATTATGCCGGGGTTCCCCTCGCCGCGATAGGTCTCAAACTTTATGCCGGCCGCACTCTTGAAGTTGCCGTCAAACGACATCAACCCGTCCGTAGTGGCCACCCAGAGCCGGCCGTCGCGGTCTTCGGTTATCGACCTTACGTCTGTGTAAAGCTCGTATTTCGGATAATCCTTCATGCCGTTGCGCTTGTGGACGAACACCACGTCGCGACCTCTACGCTCTATCAGGTTGAGCCCGCCATAGAAGGTACACACCCAGATGCGCCCCTTGCCGTCTTGGTAAGTGTAATACACCCGGTTGCTGCTGATGGAGCGCGGGTCGCCCCTGCGGTTGGTGTAGCGCGTGAGGCGCAAGCCCTGCGGGGCGAGAGCGTCGGGCACTGCTGCCACCAGTCCGGCCCCTTTAGTCGAGAACCACAGCGTGCCGACCTTGTCTTCCATTATGTGGTAGACCACTCCCACGTCGTCAGCCCCAAAGCGTCGCTTCACCCTGTTGGCCTTTACGTCAACGCAATACAGGTCGCCGTCGCGCGTGCCTATCCACAGGTCGCCGGCACGTGTCTGGCAGACGGCACGCACGCCGCTGTCTGCCGTCACCGTGCCGTCTGAAAACTGCGAGTACATCCCCGCCCTGCCTACAGGTCCTGCGGCCGGTGTGCCCGTCAGCGCGCCGTCGATCATGTCGGGGAAGAGAAACCTGAAACTATACTTCGGAAAGCAAACCTTGAACACGCCGCTCGTGGTAGACGATAGCCACATTATCCCACTGTCGTCCATGTCTACGTCGAAGAAGTGGGTGTCGGTAACGTTATCCTTAAACTCCCTCAGCAGGTTGACGTTCTGCACGTTGCCCGTCTTGTGGTCGAAGCGCCACACGTCGCCGTTGCGGTGCAGGATGAACAGTCCGTTGGCACCTGCGTCTACGAACTTCATCTCGGCGAAGAGGCTGTCGCCCGGCATGGTAAACGTTATACGCCGCCCCTGCGCGGGGTCGTGGCATATCATCGCGCCGCCCCTCGAGCACAGCCACAGCTTACCGTACTTGTCGGCAAACGATATCGTAGCACCGCCCGTAGAGCCTACGGCCAGCTGCGGACGCGAGCCTTGAGCAAGACTGTAGAGACCCGACGACGTGGTGAAATATATGCGCCCGGCCATGAGGCTGACGCTCGTTATGGGCGTCTTGACGTCGGCGAAAGCGTATTTGCGTGTGTGGCCCGTGGTGACGTCTACCACGTAAACCTCTCCCCCGGCAGTGCCCACGCACAGGTAACGGCCCGCACTGGCAAAACAGCTAAGCGCGCCTGCGCCGGCCAGCGAGCCGAGCACCCTGCGGCCGCCCTTCTTGGGCACCACGCACACGTCGAGCCGCGTGCTCAGCCAGTAGACGTAATCGGTATTCTCGCCGAGCACGTTGCGGCGCAGTCTCATCGTGGCCGCGTCAACATGGTTGCGCGAGTCGAATATCTTGGTCACGGCCACCTTGCCCCCGCCCTTAGCCGAGGCCTCGAAGATGTCCTTGTTGCGCGTCAGAATGACCACCCGTCCCGACGGCGAGCGTTGTATCTTTATCACCTGTACGTTGCGCGACATGCGCTTCAGGTCGTTATACACGTCGTGGTAAGACTCGGCTGCCTTGTCGAAGAGGTAAAGGTGATTGTCGGTATTACGTATCCAGAGGTATCCGTCGCTGTCTTCCACTAAGTTTCTCACCTTCTGCGGCGGCACGTCGGAGAGGTGGTCGAAGCGTGAAGTGTACGTGGCGAACTTGGCCCCGTCGAACGAGCACAAGCCGTGCCACGTGCCGAACCACATGAAGCCGTCGCGGTCTTTCAGGCCGCTGTACACGGTGTTGCTCGGCAGTCCTTCTTCCTGGGTGTAGTGTTCCACTATCATGTCGGGCTGGGCTACGGCCTGCAACGACCATGCCAACACTGTCAATATGACGCACAGGATGTTTTTCATGTTCACCACGATGCTGCTGTTTTAGGAGGTTAGATTAATGCGCCGCAACGGCCGTCGTGCCGTTACGTGCTTGATTGCCACAAAATTACGAAAATTTGGCGATTTAAGATATAATAAGAAAGTTAAAGAAACATAACCCTAGCCTGCCGCGATTACGGTCGGCGGCATGGCGGCTACGGACCGTAGGCCTATGCTGAAAACTCTCTGCTGAAGACACCGGCATGCATACGTCACGGTATGACGCGCATGCCTGCATTCAAAGACTTTAACATATCACGACTAACAATTTAACACTCAGTTTTAACATAAAATAGGATCACGCCGCCGTCTGCGGCTGCCGCCGCACATGCGAACAGCGTAACAACGCATAAGAACATACGCAATTCGTCAACACAGAACAGCAAACACGACGCAAAATGCGGCATCACGTCATGCCGAAGGATACCTTCGGCGGTGCTAAATGCATCCTTTGGCAAGGCTAAAGGATACCTTTAGCAATGACAAAGACATACGGTAAAACTGCATAACAATCTATCTCGCTAATTATCAAGCATTTACATAAAAACATAAAAATCAGCAGACAATGCACAAACGCACGCCGACAGACGCAAAATCACATTTTAACAATTCGCCGTTAACATTTGCGCCGCCGAATTGCTTAAATAACGTAAACGCACGAAAGAATATGACAAAAAGGCAAGACTGAAAGAGGTACAATAAAGGCCGGAATGCGTCGTTATTCTTAGTAACACGTGAATAAAATCTGATAAACATAATCATCATGAACAAATCTTTTACACACCGCTGCCTGCTGGCACTGACCGTGCTCGGACTTTGTACGGCACAAGCCTACGCAGGCAAGCCGAAAAAGGAGGTGTACATCCCGATGGACTACTCAACGTGCGGTTACCATGCGTCAGAGCAGCCCATACCCGATGTGCCCAACGCCGTCTACGTGGAATGCGCCGACGGCAACAGCCACGACGCGCTGCAGCGCGCCATCAGCTACGTGTCATCGCTCAAGCCCGACGCACACGGCAGCCGGGGCGCAGTGTTGCTGGGCGAGGGCACGTTTTACATTGACAGTCCCCTGCGCGTCAGCACATCGGGAGTGGTGATAAGAGGCTCGGGGCGCGGCAAGACCACAATAGTAAAGCGCGGCTCTGACCGCGGGGCGCTGCTCTACATCGAGGGCGGCATGAGCATGACGGGCGGCGACACCATAGCCGTAGCCGGCGGAAAGACGCCTGCCGGAGCCACCACGCTGACACTGGCCGAGGCCGACCGCCTGCGGCAGGGTGACCGTATCAGGATAATAAGGCCGTCGACAAGGGAATGGATAGAGTCGCTTGGCTGCTACGACTTCGGCGGCGGACTCGACTATACGGGCTGGAAGCCTACCGACATAGACATCACCTGGCAGCGTACGGTGACCTCGGCATCAGGCAACACCATAACGATAGACGCACCGATAACCACCACGCTCGACCCCGAATACGGCGGCGGATACGTGGCGACGGGATACAACGGCGGAGAACTGACCGAATGCGGCGTGGAGAACCTTACGCTCGCGTCGGAACACAACTCATGGAACCCTAAGGACGAAGACCACTGCTGGGACGCGGTATGGATAGACAACGCCCGAGACTGCTGGGTGCGCCGCGTCAACTTCAAGCATTTTGCAGGCAGCGCCGTCAACCTGCAGAAACAGACAAGCCGCATCACCGTGGAAGACTGCATAGCCTCAGACCCCGTGTCTGAGATTGGCGGTTGGCGGCGCGGAGTGTTCATCACTCGCGGACAGCAGACTTTGGTGCAGCGGTGCGTGTCGCGCCACGGCATACACGACTTTGCCGCTGGCTTCTGCGCGGCCGGCCCCAACGCCTTCGTGCAGTGCGAGGGCGAGGAGAGCCTCGGCTTCAGCGGCAGCATAGGCTCGTGGGCGGCAGGACTGCTGTTTGACATTGTGAACATCGACGGCAACGACATCTGCTTCAAGAATCTCGAGCAGTTCCAGTTCGGCACGGGCTGGAACACGGCCAACAGCATGATGTGGCAGTGCACGGGGTCGACGCTGTGGTGCTACTCGCCCGACGCCGACAACCGCAGCAGCGCCCACGGATGCTGGGGCACGCTGACCGGCAACGGCGAATGGACGAGCAGCAACGATCACGTGCAGCCCCGAAGCCTCTTCTACGCCCAGCTCGAGAAGCGCATGGGCGAAGGCCGCGCGATTAACGGCTACGTGCTGCCGAGAAACACCAACGCATCGAGCAGTCCCGAGATAGCCCAAGCGCAAGAGATGGCACGCATATCGCTGACGCAGCCGAGACTCACCCTCGAGATGTGGATTGACTCCGTGCCTTACACCGCAAGCATTGACCCCGCAGGCGTGAAAAGCATTGACAAAGTGAAAGTAGCATACGGCGAACAAGACGCAAACGGAAGAAAAGGCAACGCATTCGCAGTAATCAATGGGCACATTACCGTAAACGGACGTCTCGTCACGGGCAACCGCTACCAGATACCGTGGTGGTCGGGACGTGTGAAAGACAACTTCGTGGCGAAGAGCGCAAAACCCGCCATAACGCGATTCGTGCCCGGACGCGAAGGCACCGGCTGGACCGACCGCATTGACTCCGTGGTAAACTATCTCGCAGCCAACGGCTATTGCCTGCTCGACCACAACTACGGCCTGTGGTACGACCTGCGCCGCACCGACCACGAGCGCATGCGCCGCGCTGACGGCGACGTGTGGGCGCCGTTTTACGAGCAGCCGTTCTCACGCTCGGGCCGTGGCACGGCTTGGGACGGACTAAGCCGCTACGACCTCACGAAGCCCAACCAATGGTATTGGTCGCGCCTTAAGGAATATGCCGAAAAAGGCTCGGAGCAGGGGCTGATGCTGTTCCACGAGAACTATTTCCAGCACAACATCCTCGAAGCAGGCGCCCACTGGGTAGACTGCCCGTGGCGTCCGGTGAACAACATTAACGGCACCGACTTTCCCGAACCCGTGCCGTTTACGGGCGACAAGCGTATTTTCATGGCCGAGCAATTCTACGACATCGACAATCCCGCGCTGCGTAACCTGCACAAACAGTATATCCGCATGTGCCTCGACCAGCTGAAAGACAACGACAACGTGGTGCAGCTGATAAGCGAAGAGTACACAGGTCCGCTGCATTTCACCCGCTTTTGGCTTGAGACCATAGCCGAATGGGAGCGTGAGACCGGCCGCCGCCCGATGATAGCGTTGAGCTGCCCGAAAGACGCACAAGACGCAATCCTCGCCGACCCTGAGCTTTCAAAGGTGGTAGACATTATAGATATAAGGTATTGGCACTACAACACCGATAGCCTGTGGGCTCCCCCGGCAGGCCACAACATGGCCCCGAGGCAATTCATGCGTAAGATGAAGGTCGGCAAGACTGGCAACGCCGAGGCCTACAAGGCCGTAAAGGAATACACCACGAAGTATCCCGACAAGGCCGTGACGTTCTTCGCCCAGCAATATCCGCAGTACGGCTGGGCCATACTGATGGCCGGAGGCTCGTGCCCCAACATCCCCGTGAAAGACGAAAAGTTCCTCAGCGACGCGGTCAAGATGAGATACGTCAGCGGCGAGAGCGACTCAGACTGCCAGATAATCGGCAACGCCTCCACCGGATACGTGATCTACTCTAACGGCAACGGCGACGTAAGCATCGACGCCGAGGCCGGAAAATACGCCCTGCACACCGTAGGGATAAAGGACGGGAAAGTGGAAACCGTAAAGAAAAACGAAAAGATCAACGGCACGTACACAATAAAGGGAAACGGCAAAAACACCGTTTACTGGTTGGAAAGATTGTGACATAATTCTTGAATTTACTGATAACAGGTATTGATTTTGCATGTCAATACCTGTTTTTCATATTTTTAAATCAATTTTTCCCAGTTTATTAGGCCGTTCTGAACTAATTTTGCAAGCAAAGAACAAAAACCTATGATAAACTTTACCGACCTTTACGACAAAACGATTGACGACCTGTTTGCGTTCGGGGCAAAATTCACCACCGACCGCGAAATGATAAAAGACTGCATTCAAGACGTGTTCGTAAAACTATATACTAAAAGGAACGAACTTGACTCGGTCGCAAACATGGAGTCATACCTGTACGCGTCGTTGAGAAACAGAATCAACGACGAGTTCCGCCGCAGTACCCACATGAGCGACAACGAGATTGACGAGAACCACATGAAAACCGTTTGCGACAACGGCGAGACATACGACTTGGAACGCATCGAGGAAGAGCGCAAGAAGAGCGACAAGCTGAACGAGTTCGTAAGATGCCTCTCGCCGAGACAGCAACAGATAATACACCTATATTATATAGAGCAGCGCAAGTATGACGACATCTGCCGCATAATGGGCATTAACTACCAGTCGGTAAGAAACCTCATGCACAGAAGTCTGCTGAAATTGCGCTTCTTAGCCGCAAAAACAGGAGCTTTATAAAGAGTACATATACAGCGTTTGCCCGTCATAGAATAAAAACATGAAAGATGGCAGACAAACGTAACATCAAGAAAATAGTAAAAAGGCTTATCTGCATCGACAAGATAAAGATGGCATCCTTGAGCGACGAGGAGAAAAGGGAGCTGAAAGAAAGGATTCGGCTCGCCATATCGCAAATGCAAAAAAGCGACGCATAGTTAAATATTTCATTACGAACCAGAGCGAACGGCCTCACGAGTGATTTCGTGCAAGGCCGTTCGCCGTAATTAAGACAGGAATAAAACAGTACAAAACAACTAATAACACGTCTATAAGACAGTATGAAACGTTTTTTTATCACATTATTAATATTGACTGCGGGGCTGATAGTTCCTGAGTCCGTTTTGGCGCAACAGCGCTACAAGATCGGAGTATGTGACTGGATGGTACTCAAGCGCCAGAAGCTGGGAGAGTTTAAACTCGCCAACGAGCTTGGCTGCGACGGAATAGAAATGGACATGGGCGGACTTGGCACCCGCCGCTCGTTTGACAACAAAATGCGCGATCCCGAATCAGTAAAGGTGTTCACCAACATGGCCGACAGCTTCGGGATAGAGATCGGAGCCGTGGCGATGTCAGGGTTCTACGGCCAGAGCTTCGCTAAGAAAGAGAGCTGGCGCTGGCTGATACAAGACTGCCTTGACACTATGGAAAAAATGGGTGCGCAGGTGGCTTTCCTGCCGCTGGGAGGCTGCGGCAACAACTGGGCCGACTCCATACCGTTGCGCCAAGAGATTGTATGGCGTCTGCACGAGGTGGGTGAAATGGCTAAAGCCTGCGGCAAGGTTATCGGAATAGACACTCCACTCGACGCGGAGGGTAACATAAAGCTACTCAACGAGATTGGCTCCGACGGAATAAAGATATTCTACAAATTCCAGACAGCCATCGAAAACAAACGCAACATAGCTAAAGAAATCAAGACTCTCGGAAAAGACCGTATATGCGCCATACACGCAAGCAATACCGACGGAGTATGGATACGCAACGACAAGGCCATAAACATGAAGAAAATCAAGAAGGCTCTCGACGAGATCGGATGGTCGGGATGGCTCTTCGTTGAACGTAGCAGGGACGTAAACCAAGTGCGCAACGTAAAACTTAATTACGGCGAAAATGTTAAATATCTAAAAGAAATACTGCAATGAGAACTATTTTAACTATTTTTGTAACGCTAATAACATTAAGCGCTACTAACGCACAAACATTCAACCTAAATGCCGACGGCCGCGATAAGGACTATGTGAACACCATTCTCGGCAGGTCGAAGAAAGTGACCGACGCACTTAACATTACCGGAACGGAGAAGGGTAAGCAAGTGCTCAACATCGTGGCAAACAGATACTTCGAGCTGAACGACATCTACGAAGAGCGCGACAGTCTGAAAGCTGCGGCGTCAAAACTGACAGGAGACGCGAAGAAACAGGCACAAGCATCAGCCGAAAGCCTGAAAGACAGCAAGCTGTACCGCTCACACTTCGCCTTCGACGCCAACCTCTCGCTGTTCTTGAACGCGGCCGAGATAGAAAAGGTAAAAGACGTCATGACGTACAACGTGGTGAAAGTGACATACGACGCGCAGTGCGACATGATTCCCACACTTAAGGAGGAAGAGAAAGCCCAAATACTTGCGTGGCTGAAAGAGGCACGCGAATTTGCGGTAGACGCAGAAAGCTCAAAGAAGAAGCATGAGGCGTTCGGCAAATATAAGGGCCGCATCAACAACTACCTAAGTAAGCGAGGATACAACCTTACGAAAGAACGCGAGGAATGGGCGAAGCGTGTCAAGGCACGCGGAGGCACCTTATAAGCAGCCAACAAGCTGTCAATAGGCAAACAGGCAAGGATGTTTATCCTTGTAAGCGGATGTGACTCAACTAACGAGGAACAAATTTATGGGCAGACAAGCTACTAACAGACGGAAAACCAACATACAAGGGCAAACCCATGGGCAAACATCCTTGCAACACCGTCTGCCGGCGACTTGCCTGCTGAATCATTATAAATCGTGAAATATGAACCCTGAATTTAACAAAGCACTACTAACCTTTTTCCTTTCCGCATCATCCATTATGCCGGTTGCGGCGCAGCAAAATGGTATCACGGACACACGCAACAGCAAGTTTGCAGTGGTGAACTCGACGCCGATCGACGCCGTGAAATGGACTGACGGCTTCTGGGGCGAACGCTTCGGAGTGTTCAGCGGCACGTCGGTGCAAAGCATGTGGGAGACATGGAAATCAGATAAGGGCCACAGTTACAACAACTTCCTCATCGCAGCAGGCGAGAAGCAGGGCAAGAGGCACGGGCCTCCGTTCCACGACGGCGACATGTATAAGTGGCTCGAAGCCGTAGCGGCGGTCTACGCCGTGAACAAAGATCCCGAGCTTGACAAGATCATGGACGACGTGATACGCCTCATAGCTAAGGCCCAACAGCCCGACGGCTACCTGCATACGCCCGTCGTCATCGCCCAAATGAACAAGAAAGCCGTGCAAGACGAAGAAAAGGAGAACGAGAACATTGGCACAGCCGTAGGCACGAGCAAGGACGGACGCTTCGGCAATCCGCTCAACTTTGAGGCCTACAACCTCGGCCATCTCATAACGGCAGGCATCATACACAAGCGCGCAACGGGAAAAACCACGCTTTTCGACTGTGCCGTAAAAGCTGCCGACTGCCTTTACGACTTCTACATGCACCCGACGAAAGAGGCTCTGGAGCAGGGCGTCATCTGCCCGTCGCACTACATGGCAATCACCGAAATATACCGCGAAACGGGGGACCAGAAGTATCTTGAACTGTCGAAACAGTTCATAAACATACGCGACAGCGTAAAGAACGGAACCGACGACAACCAAGACCGCATCCCTTTCCGCCAGCAATATAACGCCATGGGGCACTCCGTCAGAGCCAACTACCTTTACGCCGGAGTAGCCGACCTTTACGTAGAAGACGGCGAAGCGCAACTGAAGAAGAACCTCGATGCAATCTGGAACGACTTGGTTTACCGCAAGATGTACATCAACGGAGCCTGCGGCCCGCTCTTCGACGGCACTTCTCCAGACGGAACGGAATACAAACCGGCCCTCATACAAAAGGTTCACCAAAGCTACGGACGGCCCTACCAACTGCCCCACTCCACCGCACACAACGAGACTTGTGCAAATATCGGCAACCTGCTGCTCAACTGGCGACTGTTCCAAACGTCGGCCGATGCGAAATATACCGACCTCGTTGAAAACTGTCTTTATAACAGCATACTCTGCGGAATAAGCCTCGACGGCAAGAAATACTTCTACACCAACGCATTAAGAAAGACTGACGAACTGCCTTACACGCTGCGCTGGCCGAGGGAACGCGTTGAATACATCAGCTGTTTCTGCTGTCCTCCCAACACGTTGCGCACACTTTGCGAAGCACAGGACTATGCCTACAGCGTAGGCAAGGGCGAGATTTACGTCAACCTTTACGGTGCAAACACGCTCACGACAAAACTCGACGGCATAGGCGAAATATCCCTTGAGCAAAAGACCGACTACCCATGGGACGGCAACATCGCGCTGACCGTAACCAAGCTGAAAGGGAAAAAGGACTTCACCCTTAAGTTGCGCATCCCTGCCTGGTGCGACAACGCCACGATAAAGGTGAACGGCGAGCCCGTCAATGTCGACGCTAAAAACGAAAGCTACGCCGCCGTAACACGCCAATGGAAAAAAGGCGACGTTGTAACCCTTGACATGCCGATGGAAACGAAACTGATGGAAGCCAACCCGTTGGTAGAGGAATGCCGCGGACAGGTGGCCGTACAGCGCGGTCCAATCATCTACTGCCTTGAGAGCAACGACCTTAACGGAGTCGACATCGACAACATCGCCATTCCCGTCGACGCGAAGTTCACCCCCGTAGAGACTACAATCGAGGGCAGCCGCATGATGGCTTTGGAGACAGAAGCCGTCAACCGCACCGAGGCTTCATGGGAAAACACCCTCTACCGCGAAATCAGCAAAGACAAGAATACAGTTAAAATACGCCTCATCCCCTACTACGCTTGGGGCAACAGGGGCGACAGCGAAATGACGATATGGATACCCGTAGAATTATAATTGCATCAATCTTAGCCGCTGCCTTCGGCCTAAACGCCCACGCAACCGACGTTATCGTAAAACCGGGGGCATACTCGATTGAGAAAGGTTTGCAGCAAGCACGCGAGGAACGCCGCCTCAACAACGCCGACGACGTATGCCTGCGGCTGCAGGAAGGCACGTATTACCTCAACCAACCGATAATAGTACGTCCCGAAGACAACGGCACGCGCATCGTTGCCGACGGCAAGGTTACCATAAGCGGAGGCGTGAAAATCAGCGGTTGGAAGAAAGAAGGCAAATATTACGTTGCCGACGTTCCCGACTTCAACGGCCGTCCGTTAGAGTTCCGCCAGATGTGGATTAACGGCCAAAAGGCCGTAAGGGCGCGCGACGTGGCCGACTTCAACGACATGTACCGCATCCGAAGCCTCGACAAGGCGAAAGAGACGATATACGTTCCGGCCGAAGCCGTGAAGAAAATCGTGAACGCACGTTATGCCGAAATGGTAATCCACGAGATGTGGTGCGTGGCCAACCTGCGCATAAAAGGGATTAAGATACAGGGTGACAGTGCCGCAGTAACGTTCCACCAGCCCGAGAGCCACGTACACTTCATGCACCCGTGGCCGTCGCCTATGGTCAACACTGACGGCCGCAACTCAGCTTTCTACCTGACAAACGCCAAAGAACTGCTCGATGCCGAGGGCGAATGGTATCTCGATGCGAGGGCTTCAAAACTGTATTACATGCCGCGCAAGGGCGAGGACATGAAGACGGCTGAAGTCATCGTGCCGGCCGTTGAAACCCTGCTCAAGGTGGAAGGCACGCCCGACGACCCCGTGCGCGACGTCACCTTTGAAGGCGTTACGTTCAGCCACGCTACGTGGATGCGCCCGTCAGTCAGCGGACACGCTCCCCTGCAGGCCGGAATGTACATGATAGAGGCGTACAAGCTGCGCCCGAAGATGGACCGTCCCAACGGCGACCACAAGCTAGACAACCAGGGCTGGGTAGGCCGTCCGGCAGCTGCGGTAAGCCTCAACTGCGCCGATAACGTGTCGTTCACCCGTTGCACGTTCGAGTACAATGCCTCGACCGGCCTCGACTACCACCTATATATAAAAGGTGGAAGCGTTGACCGATGCACCTTCCGCGACATGGGCGGTTCAGGCATATTGGCAGGCAGCTTCGGTCCGGAGGGGCACGAAGCTCATTTACCCTACGCCCCGACCGACGAACGCATAATCTGCACCGAACTTAGCATCACCAACAACCTGATAACCGACGTGACCAACGACGACTGGGGATGCGTAGGCATAGGAGCCGGCTTCGTCAAAGACATCAAGATTTGCAACAACGAAATCAGCGAAGTGTCTTACACAGGAATATCAATGGGCTGGGGATGGAACCAGCAGGTGTGCTCGATGTCTAACAACCTCGTGAGCGGCAACCTCATACACCACTACGCCAAGCACATGTATGACACGGCAGGAATATACACTCTCGGATCGCAGCCCCACTCGTTCATCGAGAACAACGTAGTGCGCGACATCTATTCCCCGAGCTACGCCCACGACCCAGAGCACTGGTTCTACCTATATACGGACGAAGGCTCGTCGTACATCACGGTAAGGAACAACTGGACTCCTACCGAGAAATACCTCAAAAACGCCAACGGCCCGGGCAACACGTGGGAGAACAACGGACCAGCCGTGGCCGACAGCATCAAGGCCGCAGCCGGAATAACGCCTGAAACGAAGTAGGCCTGACGGCAAGCCAATGCATTGCACACGTCAGAAGCAAAACACAAGGTTTTTGAAAGGCGGTCTTTTACGACGTAAAAGGCCACCTTTTACCGCATGAAAGGCCACCTTTCGCAAGCAAAAACGCAGCGTTTCGGCAGGCAAGAGCCAACGTAGTGATTATCAATGCATTACAAACAAATCACAAAATAAGGGAATAGAATCTTTACAAACAAAACATAACTAACATCTACTATCCACATACACGGACGCCAAAGAAACCCTGAGAAAACAAGAATCTGATATATGGAAAAGAAAAAAAGCAGTTTGAAAAGCACGATAGCCGTATCGCTCACCAACTATCTCGATGCGGGCGCAATCGTAGCCGGAGCCAGCGGACTGACCCTCTGGCAGAATTACTTGGGGCTGACCGAGGGGCATCTTGGTCTGCTCAACGCCATCAGCGCCAACTGCCTCGGAGCGGCCATCGGCGCAATAATCGGCGGATTCCTCGCCGACAAGTACGGGCGCAAGGCCATTTACACCTATAACATGCTGGTATATATGCTCGGCGTGGCGTTGATAATGCTCTCTGTGAACTTCCCCATGCTGTTAGCGGGCTTCCTCGTCACGGGCACATCCGTAGGCGTAGGCGTGCCGGCGTCGTGGACCTACATATCTGAAAGCTCTGAAGTTGGCAACCGCGGCCGCAACATCGGCATCTCGCAGATGGCATGGGGCATAGGCCCTACCATAATACTCATACTCGGCACACTGCTCGCACCGCCCACAAGCGGAGCCGACAGCGCAGGAGTGCTGTTCGCACCGGTCGTTGAATCGCTGGCCGGAATACTAACTGGCGGCGCAGCAGAGGGCACGGCCCTCAACGTGTTCAGCAGCCGCATAGTGTTCGCATCGCTGTTCGTCGTGGCATTCATCGCCTGGCTATTGCAACGCCGCTTGGACGAGTCGGAAGAGTGGAAGGCGCAGAAAGCCAAACAGGGGGGCAAGCCGCAGGGCGGAGTGTTCTCGTCGTTCGGCTCGCTGTTCACCAACAAGGTGAACATCCGCACGATACTCTTCCTCGCCGGAATCTACCTCACATGGAACCTCGTAAGCTCCGTGATGGGCTTCTTCCAGCAGCACATCTACGAAACGGCGGGCGGACTTTCAAACCAACACGCCAACATGCTGTCGGTGGCCCAGTGGGTAATCATAATCATAACGACCTTCATTTTCTCGATGATAGTCGACAAAGTGAACCAACGATGGCTGTATTTCTTCGGCGTGGGCATGGGCGTAGTGGCATGGATAATCATCGTAACAATCGGCGTAAACAGCATCGCCGGCCTGCTGTTCTTCACCCTGATATGGGGCATCCAGGCAGGAGTCTCGGTACAGTCGTTCTATGCCCTGTGGGCTTCAGAGTTGTTCCCGGCCAAGTATAGGGCGGCGGCCCAGGGCATAATGTTCTTCATCGTGCGCGGCGTTTCTGCGCTGTGGGGCATAGGTTTCGTCTACATCTACGGCGAAAACGGCGAAGGCTTCACCCTCGCGGCCTACATAATGATGGCCCTGCTGCTCGTCTCTTTGGTAATAGGAACTGTTTGGACACCGCAGACAAGAGGAAAAACTTTGGAACAAATAACAAAAGAAAGATATGGCGACAACATATAATGCAACATGGATTTGGTATCCGGGCGACTACGAAATATGGCTCGGCAACAAGATGAACAACCGCCGTACTGACCGCGGCGCGTACTTTCCCCCGTTCTGGAAGCAGGACAGCCACTACGTGACCGTTGAGTTCAGCAAGGCCGTAGAACTGACCGAGGACGAGACAATAGACATAGCCGTCGAAGGCGACTACAACATAAAGATAGACGGGCGGATGCTCTTCGGCATGCCACGGCAGTTCACACTGACGGCCGGCAGCCACCGCATAAACATCAAGGTACACAACCAGGCCGCTCCGCCCGCGCTCTACGTAAGCGGAAAGACCGTTAGAACGGACGCCTCGTGGAACGTTACGTTCGAGGACAAGGAATGGATCGACGAGAGTGGAAAGGCGAGCGACACGTCGTCAACCATCTACATGTCGGCCGGATGCTGGAATTTCGACGACATCGACGTGCGCCCGTCCGGCTTCAAGCTCTGCCGCAAGCACGAGCAGGCCGTATCGTCCACCGACGGACTTTATGACTTCGGCCGCGAGACATTCGGCTACGCCATCCTCCACGGGATAAAAGGCAACGGCACGATAGACATCTACTACGGCGAGAGCGAGGAGGAAGCACGCGACAAGGAACACTGCGAAACGCTCGACAAGCTCGCCGTAAAAAACGGCATGATAACCGACCTTGCAACGGGAAAAGCCGACGCTCTGACCACCGACTACGTAATGGGCAACAGCAAGGCGTTCCGCTACATCTACATAGAGACCGACGGATGCACCGTGGAAAACGTCAGCATGGACTATGAATATATGCCCGAAACGGAACATGGCACATTCAAGTGCAACGACGAAGAGCTTAACCGCATCTGGGAAATCGGCGCATACACCATGCAGCTCACCTCGCGCGAGTTTTTCATCGACGGCATAAAGCGCGACCGATGGGTATGGAGCGGCGACGCGTCGCAAAGCTACCTGATGAACTATTACCTCTTCAACGACAACGAGATGGTAAAGCGCACGACGTGGCTGTTGGCCGGCAAAGCCCCCGTTACGAGCCATATCAACACCATAATGGACTACACGTTTTACTGGTTTAACTCCGTCTACGACTACTACCTTTACAGCGGCGACCGTCATTTCCTGACGCAGATATACCCGACGATGCAGACCTATATGGCCTATGTGCTCGGACGCACCGACGACGACGGCATGGTAGAAGGCATGACGGGCGACTGGGTGTTCATAGACTGGGCCGACAAGCCCATGGACAAGCAGGGACAGATAGCCTTCGAGCAGATACTTTTCAGAAAATCGCTTGAGTCGATAGCCGCCGTGGCAGGCATCGTAGGCGACGAAAATGGCGCGGACGAATACAAGAAACTTGCCGACAAACTCGGCGAAAAGCTGCTGCCCTACTTCTGGAACGACGAGAGACAGGCCCTGATGCACAACCGCAAGGACGGCAGGCAGAGCACCGAGGTGTTCCGTTACCCCAACATGTTCGCAGTAATGTACGGCTATCTCGACAAAGAGAGGCAGGAAGCCGTGAAGCGTTCGGTAATCCTCAACGACGACATTCTCCGCATAACAACCCCCTACATGCGCTTCTACGAACTCGAAGCTCTTTGCATGCTCGGCGAGCAAGACCGCGTGATGAAAGAAATCAAGACATACTGGGGCGGCATGCTGCGCGAGGGTGCCACGTCGTTTTGGGAGAAATACAACCCCGAAGAGCACGGCCGTGAGAAGTTGGCCATGTACGGCAGGCCTTACGGCAAGAGCCTGTGCCACGCCTGGGGAGCAAGTCCCATATACCTGCTCGGCAGGTATTACCTCGGCGTAAAGCCCACCAAGCCCGGCTACGAGGAATATACGGTAAGGCCGACGCTCGGCGGTTTAGAATGGATGGAGGGCAACGTGCCCACTCCTTTCGGCACGGTCTATGTCAAAATGGACAAGAGCACCGTCACCGTAAAGGCCGACGGAGGTCGAGGCACGCTCATCATCGGCAGCGGAAAGAACGAAAAACATATTGAAATACAACCCGGAAAAGAAACTACTGTGAACTTATGAAAACAGCACGCAACCTACTGCTTTCGAGCATCGCAATCGTTTTGGCGAGTTGTGGAAGCACAACAACGAAAGTGACAAGCGAAGAGTCAATACCGCAAACACAATACGCGGCATCGCTTGTAGAAAAGTATGTCCCCTCGATGCAGAAGGGATATAAGATAAACATCGGCGTAGCCGACGCCTCGGAAGGCCTGCCACAAGAAGGATTCACAATCACGAGGAAAGGCAAGAAGATAAGCGTAACCGGCAACGATGCCTCGGGCGCAATCTACGGGACCAACCGCCTGCTCGAATATTTCAACCAATACGGCAACCTTGAGACGCCCGAAATAATCGTCGACGCACCCGAAATGAAAATCCGCGGAGCGTGCGTAGGCCTGCAGAAGACGGTCTATCTGCCCGGCCACAAGGTTTACGAATATCCCTATACGCCGGAGAACTTTCCGTGGTTCTACGACAAGGAGCTGTGGATAAAGTATCTTGACATGCTCGCAGCCGACAACATGAACGCCGTTTTCCTGTGGAACGGCCACCCGTTCGCCTCGCTCGTCAAGTTAGAAGACTATCCGTTTGCCGTTGAAGTGGACGACGCTACGATGGAAAAGAACCAAGAGATGTTCACGTTCCTCACCACCGAGGCACAGAAACGCGGCATACGCATCATCCAGATGTTTTATAACATCATTGTGTCGAAACCTTTCGCCGATCATTACGGCATAGCCACGCAAGACCGCAACCGTCCCATCACCCCCGTGATAAGCGACTATACGCGCAAGAGCATTGCCGCCTTCATCGAGAAATACCCCAATGTTGGCTTCCTTATCTGCCTCGGCGAGGCCATGGCAACCATCGAGGACGATGTTGAATGGATGACGAAAACCATCATCCCGGGCATAAAGGACGGTCTGAAAGTATCGGGACGCACCGACGAGCCGCCGATCATACTACGCTCGCACGACACCGACGGACCGCTCGTTCTTAAGGAGTCGCTACCGCTTTACAAGAACATATACACCATGACGAAGTATAACGGCGAGTCGCTGACCACGTATGAGCCGGGCGGACCGTGGGGAGAGACGCAGAAACAGCTCAGCAGCGTTGCCCCGATACATATCAGCAACGTACACATACTGGCCAACCTCGAACCGTTCCGCTGGAGTTCGCCCACCTTCACGCAAAAGGCCGTGCAGGCTATGCACCGCGTACACGGCGCAAACGGCCTGCACCTGTATCCCCAGGCAAGCTATTGGGACTGGCCGTACACTGCCGACAAGCTGCCCGGCGGACAACGCCAGCTGCAGATTGACCGCGACTGGATGTGGTACGCGGCATGGGGACGCTACTCATGGAACTGCCACCGAGGCGAGGACAAGGCTTATTGGGAAAAACGCCTTGCCGACTATTACGGCACTGACACGCTCACGGCGAAACGCATCATCGAAGCATACGACGAGTACGGAGAGATTGCGCCCAAGTTGCTGAGACGTTTCGGCATTACCGAAGGCAACCGCCAAACACTCCTTCTCGGAATGAAGATGAGCCAGCTTGTAAACCCCTACAAGTACACCGTATATGAAGAGTTCTACCAAAGCTGCGGACCAAAAGGCGAGAAACTCATCGAATACGTAGAGAAGGAATGGAAACACGAAAAGCATGAAGGTGAACTTCCGCTCGACATCGTTGAACAGTGCGTAGCCCACGGAGACAAGGCAGTGGCCGCGATCAGCGGCCTTGAAGGCAAGATAACGAAAAACAAGGACGAATTCGGCCGCCTCGTGAATGACGTGAACTGCTATAAAGACTTCGCATACTCGTTCAAATACAAGGTGCTGGCTGCCCAACAAGCCCTTAACTACAAGTGGAGCAAGGACGTAAACTATCTTAACAAGGCCGTGCCGCTGCTCGAAAAGAGCAACGAATACTACATGCAGCTTGTCAATAGGACTAAAGACACTTACCTCTACGCCAACAGTATGCAGACATCGCAGCGCCGAATACCGGTCGGCGGAGACGACGGCAAGTTCAAGACTTGGGAGGAAATGGTGCCCGTTTACGAGGACGAGCTGAATAGTCTGAAAGCAAATATCAAGATGCTGACATCTCCCAAGAAAGAGGACAACAGCGACGAGAACCTCGTTAAGGCTGAAAACGCCGAGGTGAAACTCATCAGCAACTACAAGAGAGTAAAGCTGACAAAGGGCGCTAAACTGTTCGAGAACCGCAACGAAGCTATCGACTCGCTCGCCCCCGAGCTTGAAGGACTCGAAGCATTGGTGATGAACCGCGACACTACGCGCATCGAGGGAGGCGTCGTAGAGTTTGAGACAGACAAGCCGGTGAAGATGCTCGTAGGCTTCTTCATCGACGACCAGAACAAGTTCGCAAGTCCTCCGAAACTCGAAATCGACGCAACCGGCAACGAGTTCGGCCAAGCCGAGCCCGTGATCAGCAACGCCATAAGCATGTCGGACATGCCGATTGTAAACATTCACGCATACCACCTGAAACCCGGGCACCACACTATCCGTCTGCCGAAGGGCATCATCATGGTGGCAGGATTCACCGATACAGACCTCAAGATACGCGACGCCAGACTCAACGGACTAAGCAACGAGGTCGATTGGCTGTTCATGAAATAAAACAAAGAAATGGTAAAGAACATCTTATTCATACTGCTTTTGTTAGTGGCCGCCGGCTCGCAGGCACAAAACCGGCGAGTGCGGCGCGCTGCGGCAGAGCCGAAAGTGCAGACCGTGGTCAGCCAAGAGGAAATGCGCCGGGTGTACGAAAAGGCGCGCACACCATACAAATACGGTTTAGTAGTAGCCCCGGAAAGCAACGACCGCAAGATAGACTGCCCCACGGTGTTCCGCGAGGGTGACATGTGGTACATGACTTACGTGTGCTACAACGGCTCGAACGGCACCAACGGGCGCGGCTACGAGACCTGGCTCGCCGAGAGCAAAGACCTGCTGCACTGGAATACATTGGGACGAGTGCTCGCCTTCGGCAGCGAAGGTTGGGACATGAACCAGCGCGGCGGCTTCCCCTCATTGATTGATTACGAGTGGGGCGGCAGCTACAACATCCGGAAGTTCAAGGACCGCTACTGGATGACGTACATCGGAGGAGCCGGCACCGGCTATGAAGCCGTAAACTCGCCGCTCAGCATCGGCTTGGCCTCAACCGACGGAGACGTAACCAAAGCCCACCTTTGGGAAACCTACAAGAAGCCCATCTTGTCGTATGCAGACAGGAACGCACAATGGTGGGAGCAGATGACACAGTACAAAAGCACCGTCTACATGATAGACAAAGAGAAGTTCGGTTACCAGTTCATGATGTTCTATAACGCCGGAGGAAAGGACGATACCCACCCGAAAGGCGAGCGCGTAGGCATCGCCTTCTCCAACGACATGAAGAAATGGCGGCGCTACGAGGGCAATCCGGTCTTCGCGCACGACAGCGACGGCACCATAACCGGCGACGCACAGATAGTGAAGATGGGCAACCTCTACGTGATGTTCTACTTCTCTGCCTTCAATCCTACACGCGAATACAACGCCTACAACACGTTCGCCGCAAGCTACGACCTGATACACTGGACCGACTGGCAGGGCGAAGACCTCATCATTCCGTCGAAGCCTTACGACGAGATGTTCGCCCACAAGAGTTGCGTAATCTATCATGACGGAGTGGTTTACCACTTCTATTGCGCCGTGAACAACAGCGACCAGCGCGGCATAGCCGTAGCAACGAGCAAGCCGATGGGCAAAAGCGAGGTTTACTTTCCACGCCCCAACGCCACCGGCAAACGCTTCACCGCGTCACTGAACGACGGCTGGGAGATCACCTACGACCACAAGACATTCACTAAGGACATACCTTACAACCTTGACGACTACTACGGAGCGTTGCAGAAAATACACGGCAACCTGCACGGGCGCGCCGATTTCAAGAAGAGATTTACAGCCCCCAACATGGACAGCAAGCAGTATTTCATCCGTTTCGAGGGCGTAGGCACATACGCCGAAGTACTGCTCAACGGCAAGCGTCTCGGCCGTTACGACATCGGGCGCACGACAAAGACCATCGACATAACCAACAGCGTGCGCAAGGGAGGCGACAACGAGCTTGAGGTAAGGGTGTCGCATCCGAAGGGAATAACCGACATGCCGTGGGTGTGCGGCGGCTGCAGTTCGGAATGGGGATTCAGCGAAGGCTCGCAACCGTTCGGCATCTACCGCCCCGTAGTGCTCGAAGTGACCGACAAGACAAGGGTGGAACCGTTCGGAACACACATCTGGAACAACGCCACGGCCGACAGCCTGTTCATCGAAACGGAAGTAAAGAACTACGGCAAGACCGTTGACACCATAAGCGTAATCAGCAAGATATGCGACAAAAGCGGCAAACAGGTAATCAGACTGACTGACAACATCACCCTGAAACCGGGCGAAACGAGAATCGTAAAACAGTCGTCGGCAATAAAAGACGCACGCCTATGGAGCACCGAAGACCCGTATCTGTACACTCTCAACACCATACTTAAGCGCAACAACAAGGCTACCGACGACCTCGCCACACCATTCGGAGTGCGAACGTCAAGCTGGCCGTTGAACAGGAAAGACGGCGACCAACGCTTCTACCTCAACGGCAAACCCGTGTTCATCAACGGAGTGTGCGAATACGAGCACATGTTCGGGCAGAGCCACGCTTTCACAGACGAACAGATAGACGCACGCATCAAGGAAGTGAAGAACGCCGGCTTCAACGCGTTCCGTGACGCACACCAGCCCCACAACCTGCGGTATAAAGACCTGATAGACAAGGAAGGCATACTGTGGTGGCCGCAGTTCTCGGCCCATATATGGTATGACACGCCCCAGTTCCGCGAGAGTTTCAAGCGACACCTGAGACAATGGGTGAAAGAACGCCGCAACTCGCCGTCGATAATACTATGGGGACTGCAGAACGAGAGTACCCTGCCGGCCGACTTCGCCCGCGAGTGCATGGACATCATCAAGGAAATGGACCCGATGTGCGCCACGATGCGCCTCGTAACCACTTGCAACGGAGGCGACGGTACCGACTGGAACGTGGTGCAGAACTGGAGCGGAACATACGGCGGGAAACTCGAGAACTACGCCAACGAACTGAAACGTCCCGACCAGCTGCTCAACGGCGAATACGGCGCATGGCGCACCGTAGGCAACCATACGGGCGAACGCTACACGGAAGAGAAATTCTGCGACATACTGGAACGCAAAGCACAGTTGGCCGAAAGCGTGAAAGACAGCGTATGCGGACAGTTCCAATGGATACTGCAAAGCCACGACAACCCAGGCCGGCGCCAGCCCGACGAGGGTCTGAGGCGTGTCGACAAGGTAGGTCCGTTCAACCACAAGGGCATCTTCACGGCATGGGAACAGCCTACAGACGCGTTCTACATGTACAAGTCGCGCTACGTTCCGGCCGACGAAGAGCCGATGGTCTACATCGTACCGTTCGACGCAGAGAAGCTCATCCGCAAACAAGACAACAAAGCCCAAAACATAGTTGACTCGACCCTCGCCAACATTCCCGACGAAATACGCGTCTACAGCAACTGCGACTCAGTGGCCCTGAGCTGCGGATGGTGGAAGGAACAGAAGACGAGAGCCGACAGCACGACGCTCTACAAATGGCAGAATCCCGAACTGAAAGGCGACCTTCTCATAGCCACCGCCTACCACAACGGCAGGCCCGTGGCCGCCGACACGCTGGCCATGCCCTCGTTCCGCCTATGGAACGAAGACATACTGAAGCCTGCCGACGGATACTTCTACCTATACAACGTAAACTGTGGAGGCGACACCTACACCGACATCTTCGCCACGGAGTGGACTCAAGACAACACGAAATGGTCGCGCTCGTGGGGCGCAAGGTTCCCGAAAGAGGTAAGCCCGTACCAGACGAGCCAGACTTCAAACCCGATGCAGCCCGTGTCACCGCTGTTCCGCACGTCGCGTTTCGGCCGCCACGAACTGTCATACACGTTCCCCGTGCGTCCCGGCGACTACCGCGTAGAGCTTTACTTCATCGAGCCGTGGTACGGCCCGGGCGCAAGCGAGACCACCGACTACGAGGGTCTGCGCCTCTTTGACGTAGCCGTCAACGACAGCACCTACATCCAGAACCTCGACATTTGGGCGCAGGCGCGCTACGCAAAGCCTTACAAGCGCGTGCTCGACGTACACGTACCTGGCGACAGGATTAAGATAAACTTCCCGAAGGTGAACGCCGGACAAGCCATAATTTCGGCCATAGCGATAGCCTCGAAAGACCCGAACGCCGCCGCCGACTATCCCGTGATAGAGGATGAAGACATGTGGCGCAACTTCGACAAGGACATACTCGTGCAGATGCCCGACAGCCTGCTGCCACCGCGCAACACCGGCGGAATCAGCGTTGAAGGCATGATTAAGGACGGCGCAATGACGTGGAACTTCAACGTGGGCGTGGCGAGCGTTTACGCAATACGCTTCCGCTACTACAACCCCGAGGCGGAACGTAACCTGCACGTCAAGATTACCGACCTTAACGGAGTTGTCTACAAAGAGGACGACATCACCTTCGTAAAGACACCGGAAAAGAAGACCAAGCGACGCAACACCAGCATAACCACCGGCTCGCAGATTAATGCCGGCAGCTACGTGGTGACGCTTACGGGCGAAGGCATCGACAAGATGCTGTTCGACAAACTGACGATTGAATAATCGCCTGACATTCAACACATTGCAAAAGGCGGCCTTTTACCCAGCAAAAGACCGTCTTTCAGCGTATAAAAGACCGCCTTTTGCAATGCCGTTTGCCGCCTTTCGCACTTCAAGCAGCGGCACGGCCTGCGAAAAGACATTACCTGACACTATCTAACGAATAAATCATAATGAGACAAATCCTATTAACCGCAACGCTCGCCCTTTGCTCCACGGCGGCCATCGCGCAAGGACACGATTGGGAAAACCAATACGTCCTTTCGATAAACCGCGAACCGGCAAGGGCCTCGTTCGTACCTTACGCCGACAAGCCGGGCGACATGCAGATGACGCTCGACGGCTTATGGAAGTTCAACTGGACCAAAACGCCCTACGAACAACCGGCGGACTTCTACCGGAAAGACTTCGACGACTCGTCGTGGACAACCTTCCAAGTACCCGGCGACTGGGAGGTGAACGGCTACGGCACGCCCATTTACAGCAGTTCGGGCTACACATTCAAGATAGACCCGCCGTTCGTAATGAAAGAGCCGAAGAAGAAATACACGGCCTACACCGAGCGCAACCCCACCGGCTGCTACCGCCGCACGTTCACCGTGCCTGCCGAATGGCAAGGCAAAGAGGTCTACGTACACTTCGGTTCAGTTGCGAGCGCATTCTACGTCTACGTGAACGGTCGTCAGGTAGGCTACTCCGAGGGCAGCATGGAGCCGGCCGAGTTCCGCCTTACGCCTTACCTTGAAGACGGCGAAAACCACATAGCGCTGAAAGTTTTCAAGTATTCCGACGGCAGTTACCTTGAAGACCAAGACATGTGGCGCTTCGGCGGAATCCACCGCAGCATATACCTCTACGCTACGCCGAAAATACGCATACGCGACTTCGGCGTGCGCACGCTGCTCGACGACGACTACCGCGACGCAACGCTCGTCATCCACCCCGAGCTGGCCGTTGTCGGAGGGCAGCGCGGAGAGGGATTCCACGTAGAGGCGATGCTCTACGACAAGGCCGGCAACGCCGTGCTCGACAGCACACTGAAGCAAGACGCCGTGCCAATGCTCAACCTCGACCACAAGGGAAAAATCATGAACGCGCGCAACCCGCAGCGAGGATACGCCCCTTACGGATGGATGAGCGCGAGGATAAAGAATCCGCTGAAATGGACCGCCGAGACGCCCAACCTCTATACGCTTAAGCTGGCTTTGGTAGACAGCACGGGCAACACGATAGAGCAAGCGGAAACTAAAATAGGCTTCCGCCGCGTAGAGATAAAAGACGGCCGCTTCCTCGTCAACGGCGTGCCGACACGTTTCCGCGGAGTGAACCGCCACGAGATGGACCCCGTGACGGGCAAGGTGATGACCATGGAACGTATGGAACGCGAGATAAAACTCCTGAAGCAAGGCAACATCAACGCCGTACGCACATGCCATTACCCCAACGATCCGCGCTGGTACGAACTGTGCGACAAGTACGGCCTGTACGTAATGGACGAAGCCGACATCGAGGAACACGGACTGCGCGGCCAATTGGCGAGCGACCCGACCTGGGCGGCAGCCTTCATGGACAGGACGCAACGCCTCGTAATACGCGACCGCAACCATGCCTGCGTGGTGTTCTGGTCGCTCGGCAACGAGTCGGGCTGGGGCCCCAACTTCGCGGCTACCGGAGCTTGGATAAAGGAGTATGACCCCACGCGCCCCGTGCATTACGAAGGCGCGCAAGGTCCCGACAGCAAGGATCCGGCCACGGTCGACGTTATAAGCCGCTTCTATCCGCGCGTGCAAGAAGAATATCTCAACCCCGGAGTGAAAGACAACAACATGGAACGCCCAGAGAACGCACGCTGGGAACGGCTGCTCTCCATAGCGCAGAAGACCAACGACAACCGCCCCGTGCTCACAAGCGAATACGCCCACGCCATGGGCAACGCCCTCGGTAACTTCAAGGAATACTGGGACGAGATATACAGCAACCCGCGCATGCTCGGCGGATTCATCTGGGAATGGGCCGACGAGGGCATATTCAAGAAGCGCGACGACGGCAAGACCATGGTGGCCTACGGCGGCGACTTCGGCGACGCGCCCAACCTCGGAGCTTTCTGCATAAAGGGCATCGTCACGTCGACATGCGAGCCTACGCCAAAATATTACGAGGTGAAAGCCGTTTACGCACCACTGAAACTGACGCTCGACGGCAACAAGATAAACATAACGAAGCGCGACGAGCACGCCGACCTGAGCAACTACTCGTTCTTATGGAACCTAACGGAGAACGGCAAGGTGACTAAGAAAGGTGAGCTTGAAGGCTTCACCCTGCCCGCGCTGAAATACGACGAAGACAAGGACGTGCGCCTTAACGTCAGCGTCCGCCTTAAGAACGACGAGAGCTGGGCCGCCGCCGGGCACGAGGTGTGTAACGAGCAGTTCGCCCTCAACGGCCGTCTCGCCACGGCGTTCAAGGCCAAGAAGCTGAAAACCGGCAAGCAGGCCGATGCGGAAGAGGCGAAAGAATGGTTCGGCATGGTAGCTCCCCACTTCTTCCGCGCCCCGACGGACAACGACAAGGGCTTCGGCAACTGGATTGCGAAAGACTGGAAAAACAACCGCCTCGACTCGCCAGAAATATCCGTCGTGAAACCGATCGAGGCCGTAACCAACGACAACGGCACAGTGACCGTTACCACGTCGACCGTCTGCCGATACGCAAACGGCAGCATACGCACCGACTATACGTACACCATGGACGCCGAAGGTTCGGTAGACTTCCGCGCCGTCTACACTCCCGAGGGCATGCTGCCGCCGCTTCCCTGCGTAGGCAACACGTTCGTCCTGCCGGCCGACATGACGCAACTCAGCTGGTACGGATTAGGCATGCAGGACACTTACCCAGACCGGCAAGAAGCCGCATGGATAGGCCGCTGGACAAGCACGGTTGACGAACAGTACGTGCATTACGCCCGCCCGCAAGACTCTGGCAACCACGAGCAGACGACCGAGGTGACCATCACCGACGCCAAAGGGCGCGGATGGACCGTCACGGCGGAAGCCGGCAAGCCGTTCTCTTTCTCCGCCCTGCCCTACTCCGTAAAGCAACTATCCACCACGGCGCACGACTGCGACTTGGTGAAAGACGACAACGTGTATCTCAACATCGACGCCGCCGTAATGGGACTCGGCAACAGCAGCTGCGGCCCAGGCGTACTCACGAAGTATGCAATACAGCAAAAGCCGTACGAACTGCATGTCCGATTTACAAAGGTAAAATAGAAATATAGTAAAATATAATTAACTAAGAGTGAGGAACGGAGAGTGAAGAACCTGATTGCCGATGTAATCATACTTACAGCTTTACTTCTTACTCCTTCACTCCTAAACAGAACATATATGAAAAAGTTATTGATTTCAGCGTTATTACTAACGTCGGCCGTGGCCGGAGCGTATGCGCAAGGCAGCGTGTACACGCAGCGCCAATACCTCAGCGGACGCGGAAGCGACGACATGGTGGAATGGGATTTCTACTGCACCGGAGGCAACAACTCGGGCAAGTGGACTAAAATCGGAGTGCCGTCGTGCTGGGAACTGCAAGGCTTCGGCACTTACCAGTACGGCATGAAGTTTTACGGCAAGCCATTCCCCGACGGCATCGCCGACGAGAAAGGCATGTACAAGTACGAGTTTACGTTGCCGGCCGAGTGGGCAAACCACCACATCGACCTCGTGTTTGAAGGCTCGATGACCGACACCGAGGTGATGATCAACAAGCGCAAGGCCGGTTCGCTGCACCAGGGAGCCTTCTACCGAATCACCTACGACGTAACCGACCGCGTGTTCTTCGGCGACAAGAAGAACCTGCTCGAAGTGACAGTCAGCAAGGAAAGCACAAACAAAGGCGTCAACCTCGCCGAGCGCCGCGCCGACTATTGGAACTTCGGCGGCATATTCCGCCCCGTATTCATAGTGTGCAAGCCGGCCATAAACATCGAGCGCACGGCCATCGACGCTAAGGCCGACGGCTCGTTCAGCGCCTACGTATTGCTCAACCACACGCTCGAAGGAGCCAAGATACGCACCACCATCAGCGACATGGACGGCCGCAAGGTGGCTGAAAACACTACTGCCGTAAGGACGGGCAGCGACCATGCCGACGTATCGTTCAACGTGAACAGCCCCAAACTGTGGACTGCCGAAACGCCTAACCGCTACCAAGTGGCGTTCGCCCTGATCGACGCCGACGGCAAGACGCTCCACATAGAGCAGGACAAGTTCGGCTTCCGCACCATAGAGACGCGTGCCGGCGACGGCCTCTACATCAACGGCAAGAAGGTGAACATACGCGGAGTGAACCGCCACAGCTTCTGGCCGGAGACGGGACGCACACTCAACAAAAAGCTCAACATAGCCGACGTGGAGCTTATCAAGAGCATGAACATGAACGCCGTGCGCCTCTCACACTACCCCGCCGACCCCGAATTTTACGACGCTTGCGACAGCCTCGGCCTCTACGTGATGAGCGAACTGAGCGGATGGCACGGTCACCACGAGACCATCAACGGACAGAAACTGATCAAGGAGATGGTGATACGCGACGTAAACCATCCTTGCGTGATATGGTGGAGCAACGGCAACGAGAAGGGCTGGAACACCGAACTCGACGGAGAGTTCCACAAATGGGACATACAGAAGCGTCCCGTACTTCACCCCCAAGGCAACTTCGGCGGATATGAAACCATGCACTACCGCTCTTACGGCGAAAGCGAAGAGCACATGCGCCGCCCTGAGATATTCATGCCTACGGAGTTCCTGCACGCCCTTTACGACGGCGGAGCCGGCGCCGGACTCTATGACTACTGGGAGCTGATGCGCTCGTGGCCGCGCTGCGCCGGCGGATTCATTTGGGCATACGCCGACGAAGGAGTTGTGCGCACCGACCTGAACAACATGATCGACAACGTGGGCAACTACGGGGCCGACGGCATCGTTGGGCCTCATCACGAGAAAGAAGGCAGCTATTACACCGTAAAACAGATTTGGAGCCCCGTTCAGGTGTTCATGCCCGAAAACTTCAACGGCACGCTTAACGTGGAAAACCGCTACAACTTCCTCAGCCTTGACAAGTGCAAGTTCGATTATTCTTACGTTAAATACGTAGGTGCCGACACCAAGACGCTGAAGAGCGGAACCGTGAACGGAGCCGACATAGCCCCCGACTCTAAAGGCACTATCAACATTCCGACAGCCCCGACAGACGCCGACGCACTCAGCGTAAAGGGCACCGACCAATACGGCGAGGAACTTTACACTTGGGTTTTCAAACTAAAAGACTCTGAAAACATATACAAAGGTAAGGCCGGAGGCAACCGCCCGACGTTCAGCGACAACACGGTAAAGGCCGGAAACGTGACATATACGTTCTCTGCTACCGACGGAACGCTCGCGAGCGTAACTACTTCAAAGGGCGACTATAAGTTCAACGGCGGCCCGAAGTTCTTCGCTTACCGCCGCTCGGACAGGTCGTTCGACCAATTCTACAACCACGACGACCCCGAGGCCGAGAAGAAAAAGACCACTTACACAGAGTACACAGACCAGGGTAAGTTCGTCAAACTGACGAGTAAGGACGGCGCAAACGACACTCTCATAGTAACCGCAGAATACGCGCTCGGCTCGCTCCAGAACGTAAAATGGCGCATAGCTCCCGACGGCGGCGCACGCATCGTTTACACGTATTGCTTCAACGGCGTGGTAGACCTTATGGGCGTGAAGTTCGAATTGCCCGAATCCGAGGTAGAAAGCAAGCAATGGCTCGGCCACGGTCCTTACCGCGTATGGAAGAACCGAGTGCACGGCCCGCAGCTCGGAATATGGAGCAATGACTACAACGACCCAATCCCCGGCGAGAGTTTCACCTACCCCGAGTTCAAGGGTTACTTTGCCGGAGTGCAATGGATGAAGATCAACACCAAGACCGGCACCATAACGATACAGCCCGGAACGGATAAGGACTACGTAGGAGTGTTCCAACCGCGCGACGGACGCGACCAACTGCTCTACACACTGCCCGAGACCGGCATCAGCATGATGCAAGTGATACCGGCGGTACGCAACAAAGTGAATACGACCGACCTCAACGGCCCGTCAGCCCAGCCTGTTTGGGCACGCGGAACTTACGTCGGCGAAGTGACATTACATTTTGAATGACGATGAAAAAACTATTTTCCATAATCTTAACATGCGCCACGTTAGCGCCTGCGGCAGCGCAAAATACCATTCAGGAGACAGCTCCTGAATGGTACAAGCGTTTTATGTCGCCGTCTGAAAAAGCAGCCCCGTGGACGTTCTGGTACTGGATGTACGGCTGCGTTACTGACGAAGGAATACGCCTCGACCTTAAGGCCATGCACGACGCAGGCATCAAAGGCTTCTACCTGATGCCGATAAAAGACGTGAGCGACGGGCCGCAATACAAGGGCACAAGCCGACAGCTGTCGCCAGAGTGGTGGAAACGCATGAACACGGTGTTCAACACCGCAGCCAAGCTCGACCTCGAAATGGGCATCCACTTCTCCGACGGTTTTGCGCTTGGAGGCGGCCCATGGATTAAGCCCGAAGAGTCAATGCAACGCATAGTATGGTCTGACACCATCGTGGAAGGCGGCGAGCAGGAGATCGTATTGCCGCGCCCTGCGTACAAGGAGAACTACTATGAGGACATAAGCACGTTTGCTTATCCGGCCGAATACGTAGATCCGAGGAAGCCGAAGGCGTCGGTTGAGTTCCCATTCCGTTCCTCAGAGCCGTGCGACATAATAATGTCTTACGACGAACCTTACACCCTGCGCAGCGTGAAGATCATCACCGGAGGCAACAACTACCAGGCACACAGGTTCAAGGTGTACGCATCCGACAACGGCGTAGACTACCGTTTCGTGCGCGAAATCACTCCTGCGCGGCAAGGATGGCAGAACACCGACGCCTACGCCACCTACGCAATACCCACCACTACGGCCAGATACTTCAAGTTCCACTGGACTCCCGAAGGCAGCGATCCCGGCTCGGAAGACATGGACGCGGCAAAATGGAAGCCCAACCTGAAGATTGCCGACATCGTGCTTGGCACCGAACCGGTGATTGACGGCTATGAAGGCAAGTCGGGAAAGGTGTGGCGCGTGTCGGAATATTTCCCCATTGCCGACAACGAATGCGTGCCAAAGGACAAGATAATCAACCTCACCGGCAAGCTGCTTTCTTCCGACTTCCTCGACAAACCATTCTCAATAAACCTGCCTAAAGGCCGCTGGCACATACTGCGCATAGGGCATACGTCGACGGGGCACGTCAACGCCACGGGCGGCGGAGGCCGCGGATTAGAATGCGACAAGTTCTCGCGCGAGGCCATAAGGAAACAGTTCGATAACTGGTTCGGCGAGATATACAGGCGCGCTCCGCAAGACATCGTTAAGAAAGTGCTCACCCGCATACACGTAGACAGCTGGGAATGCGGTAGCCAAAACTGGAGCGATAACTTCACCGAAGAGTTCCGTCGCCGCCGCGGTTACGACCTTACGCCGTGGCTTCCCGTCTACGCCGGCGTGCCGATAGGTTCTTCACAAGAGTCAGAGAAAGTGCTGCGTGACATACGCCTGACCATCGCCGAACTTATCAACGACGTGTTCTTCGACGAGGTGGCGGCACTCGGCAAGAAGTACGGATGCAAGCTCTCGGCCGAGTGCGTAGCACCGACAATGGTCAGCGACGGCCTGCTTCACTACCAATACGCCGACTATCCGATGGGCGAATTTTGGCTTAACAGTCCCACACACGACAAGCTCAACGACATGCTCGATGCCGTAAGCGGCGCCCACATCTACGGCAAGAACATCATCCAGGCCGAAGGCTTCACCGAGGTGCGCGGCACGTGGGACGAGGACTTCGCCCTGCTTAAGCCCCTGCTTGACCGCAACTACTGCACTGGCATCAACGCCATAGTGTTCCATGTGAACACACATAACCCCTGGACAGATCGCCGTCCCGGCATGACGCTCGACGGAATAGGCACCTTCTTCCAGCGCGATAACACCTGGTGGAGGGAAATGCCGACCTTCACGGGCTACATATCACGTTGCCAGTCGTTGCTGCAATACGGCAAACCGGTAATCGATCTTGCCGTGTACACGGGCGACGAAACTCCCCGGCGCTCGATATTGCCGGAACGTCTGATAACGTCACTGCCCGGACTTTACAGCGAAGCTACGAAGGAACGCGAGCGCAAACGCCTCGCAAACGTAGGCCAACCGCTCGAGGTAAGCCCCGTAAAGGTAACCCACACGGCCAACATGACTAAGGCCGAACACTGGATAAATCCGCTGCGCGGCTACCGTTATGACTCGTTCAACCACGATGTGTTAGGCAAGTCGCAGGTTAAGAACGGCCGGCTCGTCACACAAGACGGCATGGAATACGCCGCACTCGTAATCCCTCAGGCAAGAAAGATGAACCCCGGACGCATCATAACATGCTGGAATACGATTGACTCAATAGCAAAATGGGGCGTGCCCGTGATACGCGAACCGTGGAAGGAGATAGACCTTGCGAGTCTCGGCATAAAGAAAGACGCCGACCTGCCCGAAGGCATCGACTTCACCCACCGCGCCGCCGAGGGAGCCGACATCTACTTCCTGAGCAACCAGACCGACTCCGCAATGACCTTCTCACCTGCGTTCAGGGCGGAAAGAGCGAACCGATACCTTGCCGACGCCGTAACGGGAAAGGTCTACAAAGCCGGACGAAACGTAACGTTGCCCGTAGGCGGCTCGGTGTTCTACATTTTGTCTGACGACGCAGTGCCTGCCACCGTGGTCGAAATGCCGACGCAAAGCACTACGCTGCTGACGCTCGACAAGAACAAATGGAACGTCAGCTTCGAGGAAACGGGCAAGAAAATGACCGTGAACGCCCTGTTCGACTGGAGCAAATCTGAAGACAATAAGGTGAAATACTACTCGGGGCACGCCACATACAAGACGACGTTCCGCCTAGCGACCAAGCCAAAAGGCTGCATAACGCTCAACCTCGGCAGCGTGGCCAACACCGCCACAGTCTACGTAAACGGGCGTAAATGCGGCACGGCATGGACTGCCCCGTTCGCCGTAGACATAACCAAAGCCGTGAAGCGCGGCAACAACACGCTGACAATAACCGTGGTAAACACTTGGGCTAACGCCCTGCAAGGCAGCGACGAGGGCAATCCGCCGTTTGAAGGAATATGGACGAACGGCAAATACCGCCGTGCCGAAAAAGACCTTCTGCCCGCAGGACTGTTAGGTCCGGTGAAGATTGAGAACCTATATTAACAGCCTCTCCCCTTCCCTCCCCTGCAGGGAGGGGGAGACTTCACTTTTACAAAACACACCCAAGCCCCTCACCACGGGGGAGGTCGGGAGGGGCTTTAAAAAATCAAATCACACAATGAAAAAACTTACATTCTTACTAACCGCGCTGCTTGCAGCCGCAAGCGGCAGCGCAAAGGTAACACTGCCGAAGATGTTCGCCGACGGAATGGTAATGCAGCGAGAGGCCGACGCCAACCTGTGGGGCCGGGCCGACGCGTCGGCAACGGTGAAGATTACCACCTCGTGGGACAACAAGACGTACACAGTGAAAGCCGGTGCCGACGGAAAATGGAAAACGTCGGTGCGCACTCCCGAAGCCGGAGGGCCGTATAAGATAACCCTGACCGACGGCCAAGAGACCGTGCTCGACAACATCCTCATCGGCGAACTATGGATTTGCTCCGGCCAGAGCAACATGGAGATGCCGATGAAAGGATTCAAAAACCAGCCCGTAGAGGGCGCCGTAGAGGACATACTGCACAGCACCGACCCGCAGCTGCGCCTCTTCACAGTAAAGCGCAACAGCAAGATAACGCCCGTCGACACCGTTAGCGGCCAATGGAGCGAGGCCTGCCCCGCGTCAGTGCGCGAGTTCAGTGCCACGGCCTACTACTTCGGCCGTGAGCTGCGCCGCATGCTCGGCGTGCCAGTAGGGCTCATCGTTGCGTCGTGGGGCGGCTCGGCGTGCGAGGCATGGATGAAGGCCGACTGGCTGAAGGCCTTCCCCGACGCTAAGATACCCGCTACGCAAGACGATGTAAAATCTAAAAACCGCACGCCTACCGTGCTCTACAACGGCATGCTCCACCCCCTTATCGGCGTCACGATGCGCGGAGTAATCTGGTATCAGGGCGAAGACAACGTGCCGCGCTACAAGACCTACGCCGACATGATGACGGCCATGATAGGCGGATGGCGCGCAGAATGGGGTCAGGGCGACTTTCCCTTCTACTTCTGCCAGATAGCTCCCTACGACTATAAGATAATCAACTACACCGTGAACAGTGCCCTGCTGCGCGAACAGCAGTCGAAGGCGGAGCTGATGAACAAAAACTGCGGCATGGCCGTGCTCATGGACGCAGGACTCGAATACGGCATACACCCGCGGAAGAAAAACCTCGCCGGGCTGCGCCTCGCCCTGCTCGCACTCAACAAGACCTACGGCGTTGAGGGCCTGACGGCCGAAAGCCCCTACTTCCGCGACGTCACATTCCAAAACGACACCGCCGTAGTGCGCTTCCATCGCGCCGACATGTGGGTCTACGGCACCAACGGACTGAAGAGCGACCTCTTCGAGATTGCCGGCGAAGACCGCGTGTTCCATCCGGCAAAAGCATGGATACAGCGCAGCAAGGTCTACGTGAAAAGTGACAAGGTGAAGCATCCCGTAGCCGTGCGCTATGCCTTCAAGGACTGGGCCTGCGGCGACCTCTACTGCGACGGGCTACCCGTAAGCTCGTTCCGCACCGACGACTGGGACGAATGACGACACGTCAGAACACGATAACAAACGACTGACGCAAAGCCGCTAACAGGCTGACAATCAGACTAATTACGTCTTAGAGTCTACTGCCGGCAATCGTTACTCATGCAATATGCCACCTTTTACGCTTCAAAAGGTGGCATATTGCGTAATAAAAGGTAACCTTTTGCGTTGCGAAAGGTTACCTTTTATAATATCCCAATATACTTTGTTTTTTGGCATTTACACATGTTTTCATCAATAAGGCACAAACAAACGGAGATAAATTGCTATCTTTGCATAAAACAAGCAGCGCAATACGTGTATTACGCGCAATAGTTCTTTTCTAACTGAAACATAATCACACGACATGAAAAATCTTTACCTGAAACTCAAGAACATTATCAAGAGAACATCTAAATGCACCTTATGCGTCGCCGTATGCATACTACCGTCAACGTTTACGGCCGTCGACGCTTCGGCGGTCGACTATGTGCCTGACGACTACGTGTGGACTTCGCCGAGCCGCAACTCGGCCGGTTCGATGCCGTGCGGCGGCCACGACGTAGGCATGAACGTATGGGTTGAGGACGGCGACGTGATGTTCTACGTGGCCCGCAGCGGCATGTTCGACGAGAACAACACCCTGCTCAAGGCCGGACGCTTCCGCCTGCGTCTCGGATCCGACCCCTTCAGGGGCGGCGACGGCACCTTCAGCCAGACCCTTAAGCTAAGCGACGGGGCTGTGTACGTAAAGGGGCGCGATGCGGAAGTGCGCCTCTGGGCCGATGTCTACACCTCGGCCGTGTACATGGAAGTAATGTCCGGGACCAAGACCGATGCCACCCTGAGCTACGAGAGCTGGCGCTACAAGGACCGCCCGGTGACCAAAGCCGAATGCCAGCAGTGCTCGTATAAATGGATACTGCCCAAAGACTGCACAACGTATGCCGACTCGATACGTGCCGAAGGCTCTACGCTCGACTTTTGGCACAAGAACCGCGAACAGACCGTTTTCAACTTCACCGTGAACCGCGAGCAGCTCGACGGCATAAAGCAGCAGCTCTACAATCCCATAGGCGGCCTGCGCTTCGGCGGCAGGATGACCGCTCCCGGCTTCACCTTCGCCGGCACGCAAGACGGCGTTTACGCCTCTACCGACTTCCGTGCGTGGCAGTTCAAGGCGTCAGGCATGCGCAAGGCCGTGATGACCTTTGTGCTCTACAACGGCGACGAGGCACCCGAGGCTCCGTCGGCAAAGGTCTCACGCAAGCGCAGCACCGAATGGTGGCACGCGTATTGGCAAAGAAGTTACATACAAGTAGCCCCCTCTAACTCCCCCCGTAGGGGAGCTTCTGAAATTACTCAAAGCAACAGTAAGCAAGCAAACGAGGCAAGCAAAAGCTCACCAATAGGGGGAGTTGAGGGGGCTGTGCGCAACTACGAGCTGTTCCGCTACATGCTCGGATGCAACGCCTACGGCGAGTGGCCGACTAAGTTCAACGGCTCGCTGTTCACGTTCGACCCCGTTTACGTAGACCCTAAGACGCCCTTCACGCCCGATTACCGCAAGTGGGGAGGCGGAACGATGACCGCACAGAACCAAAGACTTGTCTACTGGCCCATGCTGAAGAGCGGCGACACGGACATGATGGCCGCCCAGTTCGACACGTACTTGCGCCTTCTGCCCACCGCCGAGGCGCGTACCAAGCACTATTGGGGCCACTGCGGAGCGTCGTATTGCGAGCAGATAGAAAACTTCGGACTGCCCAACCCAGCCGAATACGGCAAGCACAAGCCCGGCGACGACCCAGGCATGGAGCGCAACGCGTGGTTGGAATACCAGTGGGACACGTCGCTCGAGTTCTGTTCGATGATACTTCAGGCCCATTTCTATGCCGGCATGGACATCACGAAGTACGAACCAATGATCATAAGCTGCCTCCGCTTCTTCGACGAACATTACCAGATGCTCGCCAAACAACGGGGAGTAAAGGCGTTAGACGGCGACGGAAAACTGATACTCTACCCCTCGTCCGCCTGCGAGACGTACAAGATGGCCTACAATCCGTCGAGCGTCGTGGCCGCGCTGAAGGTCGTCACGGAGCAGTTTGAGAAGTATAAAAGCGAAAGCCCCCTCAACTCCCCCCATGGGGGAGCTTCTGAAATTACCAAAAGTAACAGTAAGCAAGCAACCGAGACAAACCAAAGCTCCCCCACGGGGGGAGTTGAGGGGGCTTTCGCTTCACGTATTCCCAACATCCCCTTACGCACAATCGACGGCGACACATGCATCGCCCCGGCCGTCGTATGGGCGCGCATACAGAACGTGGAGACGCCACAGCTCTACCCCGTGTTCCCGTGGCGCATGTACGGCATGGGGCGCGACGGACTCGACATAGCGCGCAACACTTACCTGAAAGACCCCCACGCCGTGGAGATGCGCACGCACATCGGCTGGAAGCAGGACAACATCTGGGCCGCCTGCCTCGGCCTGACGGACGAGGCCGTGAGGCTCAACACGGCGAAACTGGCCGACGGCCCTTACCGCTTCCCGGCATTTTGGGATCCCGGTTACGACTGGGCGCCCGACTGCAACCGCGGCGGCGGAGCCATGATAGGCCTTCAGGAGATGCTTCTTCAGGAAGCTCCCGACGGCAGTCTGCTACTCTTCCCAGCGTGGCCTAAGGACGTTGACGCCAGCTTCCGCCTGCATGCTACGGGCGGACGGATTGTAGACGCTGAAATAAAAGACGGCAAAATAACGTATGACATAATAACAGAATGTAAATAAAACAATTTAAGCGATATGAAATTAAAGACTTACTTAACCGCCATAATGGCCTTTGCCGCCGTGAGCGCAAGCGCCAAGCTGACGGTGACGCACCTCACCTGCAACTATCAGGGCGACCCTGCCGCACCCGAAAGCGGCTGCATCAGCGACATGGCCGTCACCGAAGGTGCCGTCCGCTTGGGCTGGCAAATGACGGCTACGGCCAACGGTGAAAGCCAGTCGGCCTACGAGATAACAATCCGTGAGAACGTCACCGACAGGCAGGTGTACACGTCGGGCCGGGTGGAGTCGAGCCAAAGCCAGCTCGTAGACGCACCCGCGCTGCAGCCTAACAGGCACGGTTACTACTGGCAAGTGCGCGTATGGAACGACAAGGGCGAGGCTTCAGCCCTGAGCGGAAAGCAGAAGATACGCGTAGTTCCGGCCGGGATAGACGCCGACTGGATAGGAGCCATAACGCGCAAGGACGCTAAAATACCCGACGGACGCTTCCCCAACACTGTGTTTAAGAAGGATTCGTTCAAGACGAAATGGGCCGCCGTCGACTCGCTTTCGGCCAAAAGCATCATCATACGCAAGGAGTTCAACGTAGGGCGCAAACAAGTAACCGACGCTGTGCTTTACGTAAGCGGCATGGGGCACTACAAGCTGAGCGTCAACGGCATCGGCGTGGGCAATGCGGAGTTCGCACCCGTATGGAGCGAATACGACAAGACGGTGTACTACAACGTGTTTGACGTGACCAACCTTCTTGCCACAGGCGGCAACGCCGTAAGCGTGTTGCTGGGCAACGGCATGTTCAACGTGCAGCGCATGGGCCGCTACAGCAAGCTGCAGACCAGCTTCGGCCCGCCGCAGATGATACTGCGCCTCGAGATAAACTACGCCGACGGCACGCAGCAGGTGGTCAAGAGCGGCAGCGACTGGAAGTATTCGCTCAGTCCGATAACGTTCAACAGTATCTACGGCGGTGAGTCATACGACGCCCGCTTGGAGCAGGCTGGGTGCGACCGCGCCGGATTCGACGACTCAGGCTGGCTCCCGGCCGTTGTCACCGAGGGGCCTAAGGGCCGCCTTACGCCGCAGACCGTGCAGCCCGTGCGCATCATGGAGCGTTACGGCATAAAGTCGTGGAAGCCAATTCCGGCCGACTCGCTCGCCGCCGCAAGCAAGACGACGAAGCGCGAGATACACCACTCGGCGTTCGTGGCCGACATGGGGCAAAACCTCGCCGGCTTCCCCGAAATCACGGTAAGCGGCAAGCGCGGACAGAAAATAACGATGCTCGTGGCCGAGAAGCTCACACGCCAGGGAGCGTGCGACCAGCGGCAGACCGGCCGCCAGCACTATTACGAATACACGCTGAAGGGCGGCGGACAGGAAACTTGGCATCCGCACTTCTCTTATTACGGCTTCCGCTACATACAGGTGGAGGGCGCCGTGCTCGAAGGTCAGCCCAACCCCGACGGCCTGCCCGTGCTGAAGCGACTCAACAGCTGCTTCATCTATAACTCGGCCGAAGAGGTTTCGTCGTTCGAGTGCTCAAATCCGCTGTTCACTCAGACCCACCGCCTCATCGAAAGGGCCGAGCGCAGCAACATGCAAAGCGTGTTGTCTGACTGCCCCCACCGTGAGAAATTAGGCTGGCTGGAGCAAGACCACCTTTGCGGCCCGAGCCTGCTGTACAACTACGACATGACGCGCTACGCCCCGAAAGTTATCCGCGACATCACCGACACGCAGAAGGCCGACGGCATGGTGCCGACCACGGCTCCGCAGTACGTATCGTTCGGCAACCTCTTCGACGACTCACCCGAGTGGGGCAGCACGCTCGTCATCCTGCCGTTCATGTATTACGACCAATACGGCGACAGCACTTTAATTACCGACAACTATGAATCGATACGCCGCTACGTAGACTACCTTACGTCGCGCGCCGACGGCGGCATCGTAAGCCACGGCCTCGGCGACTGGTACGACTACGGCCCGTGGCGCGCGGGATTCTCTAAGAACACGCCCGTGCCCCTCGTAGCCACGGGCCACTACATATTCGACCTGCAGCTGTTGACCCGCGCCGCACGCATGACTGGGCGCAAGGCCGACGCAGAGAAGTATTCGGCCCTGCTCAAGGACGTGACCGAAGCCTTCAACCGCGAGTTCTACAAACCCGACTCGTGCACTTACGGCTCTGGCAGCCAGACGTCAAACGCCCTGCCGCTATACCTCGGGCTGACGGGCGAAAACAAGCAGGCCGTAATGCAGAGCCTCATAGCCGACATCAAGGAACATGGCAACCGTCTGACCACGGGCGACGTAGGCAACCGATACCTATTCCAAGCGTTGGCTCTTAACGGGCAGAACGAGCTGCTCTACACCATGCTCAACCACTATGAGACACCGGGCTACGGCTACCAGATACGTAAAGGAGCGACCACGCTGACCGAACAGTGGGACCCCGAGCAAGGCTCGTCGCTCAACCACTTCATGATGGGACAGATAGACGAATGGCTCTTCAAGACCCTTGCCGGCATACAAAACCAGCCCGGCACGCACGGTCTGCGCCACCTGCTCATAGCCCCGACGCTCGTCGGCGACCTGCAATATGTCAAGGCATCGACAGCCTCGCTCTACGGCAAAATCAGCGTAGATTGCTCACGCACGCGCCTGACCGTTGAGATACCCGTAGGCAGCGACGCAACGATAGTGCTGCCAGACGGCCAAAAGAAACAGGTAGGTAGCGGACGCTACACGTTCGATTATTAAGCAATATCAAGTCAGGCCTGCAAGCTGACGGCGCATGCATTACGTCAACTTGCAGGCCTGACTTTTCTTATCAGCACCTGCCTGACCTTAAAAAAAGAAAAACACATCACATAAAACTAACAAAAAGTCACGAAAAATATTGCAGAGTCAGTATTTTTACGTAACTTTGGCACGAAAAACTGAAAACCTAAAGACTATGGAATTACCTTTTGCAGAATCTTGGAAAATCAAGATGATTGAACCTATCCGTAAAAGCACTCGCGAGGAACGCGAGCAATGGATAAAAGAAGCACATTACAACGTATTTCAACTGAGAGCCAACCAGGTGTACATCGACCTGCTCACCGACTCTGGCACGGGCGCAATGAGCGACCGCCAGTGGGCCGGCATGATGACGGGCGACGAGAGCTATGCCGGTGCTGACTCGTTCTTCCGCCTGAAAGACGCGATAAAGCGCATTACAGGCTTCGACTACGTAATACCCACCCACCAGGGACGCGCCGCCGAAAACGTGCTGTTCTCATACTTGGTGCACGAAGGCGACATCGTGCCGGGTAACTCGCACTTCGACACTACGAAAGGACACATCGAGGGACGCAAGGCCGTTGCGCTCGACTGCACCGTAGACGAGGCCAAAGACACGCAGCTGGAAGTGCCCTTTAAAGGAAATGTAGACCCCGTGAAACTGGAGAACGCACTCAAGGAACACGCCGACCGCATACCTTTTATTATAGTAACCATCACCAACAACACGGCCGGAGGACAGCCCGTGTCTATGGAAAACCTGCGCCAAGTGCGCGCCGTGGCCGACAAGTACGGCAAGCCCGTAATATTCGACTCGGCCCGCTTCGCCGAAAACGCCTACTTCATAAAGACCCGTGAGGAAGGCTACGCCGACAAGACCATCAAGGAGATAGCCCGCGAGATGTTCGCACTGGCCGATGGAATGACCATGAGCGCCAAGAAAGACGGCATAGTGAACATGGGCGGATTCATAGCTACGCGCCGCCAAGACTGGTACGACGGAGCCAAAGGCTACTGCGTGCAGTTTGAAGGCTACCTGACCTACGGCGGAATGAACGGCCGCGATATGGACGCATTGGCTATCGGACTCGACGAGAACACCGAATTTGACAACCTTGAGACACGCATCCACCAAGTACAATACCTCGCACGCCTGCTCGACGAATACGGCATTCCCTACCAGCGCCCGGCCGGAGGCCATGCAATATTCGTAGACGCAACGAAAGTGCTGACGCACGTTCCGAAGGAAGAGTTCCCGGCACAGACGCTCACAATAGAGCTTTACCTCGAGGCCGGAATACGCGGATGCGAAATAGGCTACCTGCTTGCCGACCGCGATCCCGTTACCCACGAAAACCGCTTCAACGGGCTCGACCTGCTGCGCCTCGCCATTCCGCGCCGCGTCTACACAGACAACCACATGGCCGTAATAGCAGCCGCGCTGAAGAACGTGTACGACCGCCGCGAGCAAATCACCCACGGAGTAAAGATCACATGGGAGGCTCCGCTGATGCGCCACTTCACCGTTCAGCTTGAAAGACTGTAAACGTTGAATATTAAGAGTTAAGAATTAAGAAACAAGTTCGGCATGTGCCAATTAAGAAAATACACTCTCGCACATCGCATTCGGACACATTTTCTTAATTCTTAACTCTTAAATCTTTATTTCCTATGCCGTAATTTAGAAAAAAGTATTACCTTTGCATTGCAAATACGAATCGGCCCCGTAGCTTAGTTGAATAGAGCGTCAGATTCCGGTTCTGAAGGTCTTGGGTTTGAATCCCAACGGGGTCACTGTAAAAAGTGCTAAGTAGTTGAATTTCAATTATTTAGCATTTTATTTTGCTAAAAATCCCCGTCAAATTCCCCGTGTTTTCAAACTGTCAATCATAAAATCTGTGGATATTTTTTTGCTCTTGCACAACATAATCTTATTACAACACTCCAAAATTTATAATATTTATCTATACCCTTGTTCTTTAGTTCTGAAAGTTTTACAAATTCACCATTAAAACTGTAGCAGTTACTATACTCACCTGGATTAGGTTTAAGATTTCCGAGTTCATCCTTCCCAATTTCTGCTCCACAACATACATAAAAGAAAGCACCCATCATTATTTTAGTTCCTATCTTTTTGTCTTCTTTCCATTCAATTATCGGATTCGCACTTACCTTTTTCTTGTCAATTTTGCCATGTAATATGTAAATAAAATCTTCTTCAGAACATCTTTCTGTATTTATGAATTCAGTTTCAATCTCTATGTCAAGTTTTATACTTCTGACTTCATCACTCTTAAGCTCGGATTCTTTGAATGCAATCTGTCCTGTTAAAAATAAATATAAATAATGAAGAGCACTTGCGTATGTCTCATCATCCTCACCCTGGTACCACTTAGTTATTCCTTTACATTCTTTAGGAAATCTATCCAGTTGGAAATTTTCGACAAGATGGGCTTTACTATTTGGCTTCTTATTTTGTTTAATTACATCATTTTTATTCTCTTTAATTGGTATTGGGAATAAGTGTGTAAAATAAACATCAAAAAATGAATTAGAACCAACTATCCTTTTATTAAAATCAGGGAAACGGTCTATTATTTTTGTTAGAATACTATTGCCATTAGGTATGATATTTTTAACTACATTGTAAGAAAACGATATTCTCGCAAGACACGATTCGATGTAATCTGCAAATGATATTTGTATAGAATCAGGGGCTGGCATTTCTTTGCACTCAAATTGTAATGTATCAAAGAAAGGCTTGTCAAAATCATTTTTTAATGCCCCCTTATGATAATTTAACGAATTTAACAAGAAAGAAATCCCAATATTTTGACATTCGGTTTCCAATGAATCCTCTTTAAAAACATCCACGTCTTTTATGGATCTATTAATGGTTTCATTATAATTCTTCTCATTTAATTTATTTAACCATGATTGGTCATTCAATTTATATCGCTTTACAAAATTTGATACTGGTGCATTATATGGTGAAAAATCATAACGATATTTTTTACTTATAAACAGTTTAATCATATCTTTTATTACATCATCCTTGATTTTACCTTTCACACCATAGCCATAATAGAAAAAGGCATCATATGCGTGGTCGTTAAACCAAATGTCATTATAAAGTTTCTCGTGTTCATCACCTATTGCTAATGATACCGAACCATAGAGCAAAAACTTAAGAATCCATAAAGCTTTCATAAGCTCGGTGCAGTCTTCATTTTCAAAGGCCTTGACAAATGACTCCATATCATTATTACATAACGCAATAGTTGCAGGGGAGTAAACTTTATCAGGCAAATTGAATGCATCAAATATGCCCCTTACCATGTCATATTCTTCATTGCCGTTAAAATCCTTGTTTATATGGATTAATAGTTTATATGCTTCTTTCGTATTTAAACGTTTATCGGTTTGGTATTGTCGTATGTATTTTAACAGTTTCCCAATAGTTTCAGAATCTGATAAGATGCGATTCAGATAATAAAAGTATGGAAACTGTAACCCCTCAACGAATAAAACATAATCCAAAAAATTCTTATAAATTTCGTCAAGGTCTTGAGGCAATTTTGAATCCGGATATTTGACAAAAGTATCTAACAGCAAAAAACCTTTATCCAACGACGGCATATTCTCTTCCCAACCTTTGTTGATTATATCTAATGCACTTTCGATTTTCATAAACAGTAAATTAAAGTGAATAAAAAATAAGAGATATAGTGAATTGTATCTATTCGTTCACTTACTCAAGAAACTTATATGCAAATATAATTATTTGTTTTTAATCATACAAAAATCTTTCCAGATTAACACTTCTATTGAATGTAAAGAATGTAGCTTGTTTTCTGTGATTGTTGAATATTGCCTCTAGGTAAAAAAACGTTTTCTCTTCTAATTAACAAAAAACTTGTAAAAAAAAGATAGAACTATCTCAGAATAAAAGCCAACTTCATCACTTATAACGCAAAAACATGATGTAAAATACTGTGACAGCATTCCAATAGTACCAGATTCTTGATATAGCAAATGTCAGATAAAGTTTTATTTATTTGTGGCATTCACACCTCTCAGTTACATGCCAGTTACATGGCTTTGCAAAATTTACACACTGATTATCAAAAACTTATAATGCACGCATGCTTTCCCAATTACATATCAGTTACGTGCCAGTTACATTGTTTCTTCATGCCAAATAAGGAATATAATTATGCCGCTATGCTCCATTTTGGCTTTCCTCTTTTATTAATTTGGCCTCCAAAGTGTCTTTTATAATTCGTGAAGCCATTGGATAATTCCTGTCCTCAATACCGAGTTTTGTCCTTAATGATTGATTGTTCATTTTCTCTCAGCCAAAGAATCGTTCCTTGATTGATATTCGTCAATAAAGTGTTCTACACTTATAAGGTGCAGCCCAAGATTGGAGATTTCAATCCTATCCGAATATATTTCTACCATCGGGAATCCTTGTTCTGCAAAACCCTGA
>CALUFN010000014.1 GCA_944319945.1 uncultured Prevotella sp. | reverse complement strand
CACAAATAACAGGCCGCAACAAGGCCCGTCCACATTATTATATTAACAACTAAACGGTACTTTGAGCTGAAAAAGAAAAATCCCCGAACCTGTGGTTTTACCAGGCCGGGGATGAGAAATATCGTCTTTACATTAGAAAATCATATTCAGATTTGCCGTCGGTGATGAGATACAGGCCGGAATCGGTGAACTTAATCACGCGCGGAACGAACTTAAGTTTGCTGAGTTCGTCGACCAGCGTCGATGGCACGTTGCGTAAATACACGCCACGCTCGCAGCAGACAAGCACGCCGACGTTTGTCATGGTAACGCTGTAAGCCTTGCCGTAGACTTCAACGGCTTGGTCTACGAAGTCCTTAATGTCGCCCGGCGACGCCAAGCATCCGCTGCTGGTCACCACGGCCCAGGCACCCATGTCGTTGAAGCAGGCCGAGAGAACGTTCTCGCCCTGGCGGTTAAGTTCCTTGAGAGCATCCACCAGTTCGTCAGGGGCGTTCTCGCAATAGTTGCCATTGCCGCCGTAGATCAACACGTAGCCGCCCGACTCCGAGACGTGCACGTCGGTGACGGAGTGATGAGCCGAGTTGACGTCCTTTATCCTGCCTGCGAGCGACTCAGGCACGGCCTTAGTGCAGAAGCTGCCGTTTGAGCCGTAGACGGCCACGCCGCCGCGCGCCTCGGTGAGCGCCCCGGTGCGACAATGCTTCCACCGGCCTACGACGTCGCGCAGGGCCGACAAGTCAGAGCGGCCCGGGCGGCCTACCTTATTAAAGGTGCCGCCAAAGGCGAAACCTGTAACGGAAGACTGCGACACTACCGACGAAGTGACCGAATTAGGGCCGAAGATTGACGGAAACAGGTCGTAGGCATGGGTCTGGCCGCGCAGCGAGCCGAACATGGAACGGAGCGTGGGGGCCGTGCGGAAGTCGCGAAAGCTCACGGTGTTGCCGTCGAAACGCAGTTCCTCGACGTTGAACACCGACAGCTTCTCAACGTTGTTGCGGTGGTTGGTGTCGTCGCCGCGCTTAGCCGAGAGGCTGCCGCGCAGGTCGTTGACCGACACGCCTATGCCCAGCAGGCCGGCCGCCCCGGCATGCGTCATGCCGCTGCGGCGCGCGTCGAAGAGCACTGCCTTCGACGTGGTGAACGTCTCTCCGTTTGAAAGCCTTACGGCTATCTCTACGTCTTGCCTGCCGGCGGGGCCGTACTCGTTGCGCAGCAGGTCGCAAAGGGCGGTGACGAAATGTCCCTCTGAATCTGACGACACATGGAAAAACAGGTTGGCGCTATGGTTGCCGTCGGCGCTCATCGACACGTACACGTCGAGCCCGAGCGTCCTCGAATTGGCCGACTCCACGACCGGAGCCTCCATCTCGCACCAATAGCTGTCGCCCCGTTGGTATATCACGTAAGGCCGGGTGCCGCCTCCGGGCGCGGCCGAGCCTCCCTGCGGCACAAGCGTGAGCAGGGCTGCCATGACGCCCAATATGTATTTCAGCATAGTAAATGTTTGTTTCTACGGTTCCTTAACGCCGCTTATGCCGGCGCCGCGTCTCAGCACACGGCGCTTGCGCACACAGCGGCGTCAATGCCCATGATGATGTGGGCCCGAATGACTTTCGGACAATGCAAATATAATGATTTATATCAAGCGGGGCAAGAATACCGCCGGCAGCGGCTTCTTTTTTAATGTTTATTAAGTAGGGGTCATGCCGTGAAAATGCGAAAGGTTACCTTTCTACGTGTAAAAGGTAACCTTTCAGACGGCAAAAGGCATCCTTTTACAACGCAAAAGAATGCCTTTTATAACTCTTTGTGTGCCAATGCGTTATGCAGACCGACCATTGAGAGCCCACTCCACGTAGTCGGCAAAGAGGCGCATGCCCCTCTCGAGTACCGGGCGCGGGCAGGCAATGTTCATACGGACGAAGGCCCGATCGTGCTCGCCGTACATTCCACCGCCGTTGAGCCACAGCTTTTCGCGCTGCAGCAGCTCGTCGACTATGGTCTCGGCCGTGCGGCCCAGCGCGGCGCAGTCGAGCCAAACGAGATACGTGCCCTCGAGCTTGGTGACGGGTATCTGCGGCAGCCGCTCGGCGAAGAACGACACAAGACACTCGTAGTTGCCGTGAAGGTAAGCCAGCAGGGCGTCTAGCCATTCGGCTCCCTCATTGTAGGCGGCCTGCAGGGCGGTCACTCCGAAGGGGCTTACGTCGCACACCTCGTTGATGTTTATCGCTCGGTCGATGCGGCTGCGCACGCCCTCGTCGGCGGCGAAGATGTTGGCTATCTGCGTGCCGGCTATGTTGAAAGTCTTGGTAGGAGCCGTGCACGTGGCCGAATGGGCCAGGAACTCGTCAGAGAGCGACGCGAACGGCGTGTACTTGTAGCCCGGCATCACGATGTCGCAATGTATCTCGTCGGCTATCACGAACACCCCGTGCCTCATGCAGATGTCGCCCATGCGGCGCAGCTCGGTTTCGGTCCACACGCGCCCGGCGGGGTTGTGCGGGTTGCACAGCAGGAACACCTTCACCCGGGGGTCGGCGGCGCGGCGCTCGAAGTCGTCGAAGTCCACCGTGTAAGTGCCCCCGGCGTAGACCAGCTTGCTGTCTTCCACGACGCAGCCGTTGTTCCTTATCGACGAAAAGAAGCAGTTGTACACGGGCGTCTGCACGAGCACCTTGTCGCCCGGAGCCGTCATCGCCTTAATCACGGCCGACACGGCTGGCACCACCCCGCTGGTATATATCATCCACTCGCGCTGCGGGCGCCACCCGTGGCGGCGGCCGAACCAGCCGGCCACGGCCTCATAATACGAGTCAGGCACGTGCTCGTAGCCGAACACGCCGTGGTCAACCCTTCGGCGCAACGCCTCGACAACGCACGGCGCCGTGCGGAAATCCATGTCGGCAACCCACATGGGCAGAACTCCGTCGGCGCCCGCCCCGTCCCACTTCAGGCAGTCAGTGCCCCGACGGTCGACTATCTCGTCAAAATCAAATTCTTGCATACTGACAGTAATTTAAAACGTTTAACATCGGCGCAAAGTTACCAAATAAAAACGTAAACACGTGTAGATAAATTACCGTAACGTCGAATATAAAAAAATAAAAGTGAATAATAATCAAGAAAACTGGTACGCCTATGAATATTTTTCTTATCTTTGCAACAATTTTTAAAAAGCATGTATATATACTAAGGTATTATTATAAAAATAATCGACCTGAAAACGAACAACATAACTTATCTATAAGACATGGAACAAAGCAAAGTTAAGCCGGCCGAAGGCAGGTTAGGCATTTTGTGTGTAGGCCTCGGGGCCGTTAGTTCAACATTCATCACCGGTACGCTGATGATCCGCAAAGGCTTGGGCAAGCCCGTAGGCTCGATCACCCAGATGGCGAAAATACGCGTAGGACGCGGTGACGACGCCCAATACAAGCACGTATCCGAAATCGTATCGATGCCGACGCTCGACGACATCGTGTTCGGCGCATGGGACATACTGCCCGACAACGCCTTTGAAAGCGCAATGCACGCAGAGGTGCTCAGGGACAGGGACATCTACCCCGTAAAGGAGGAGCTGGAGAAGATAGTGCCGATGAAGGGCGTATATGACCCAAACTACGTAAAGGCACTCGACGGCACATGGGTGAAAAACCCCGCGCTGACACGCTGGGAGCTGACGGAGGAAGTGCGCAACGACATCCGCACGTTCAAGCAGGAGCACGGATGCAGCCGCGTGGTAGTGATATGGGCCGCGTCGACCGAGATCTACGTGCCGCGCTACGACGCCGTGCACGGCAGCCTTGAAGCCTTCGAAGAGGCCATGAAGGCCGACGACCGCGAGCACATCGCCCCCTCCATGTGCTACGCATACGCCGCAATGGCCGAAGGCGCACCTTTCATAATGGGCGCCCCCAACACGTGTGTTGACATCCCCGCAATGTGGCAGTTCGCCGAGAAGACCTGCATGCCGATAGCCGGCAAGGACTTCAAGACGGGCCAGACCATGATGAAGACCGTGCTCTCGGCCGCCTTCCGCACCCGCATGCTAGGCGTGAGCGGATGGTTCTCCACCAACATCCTCGGCAACCGCGACGGCCTCGTGCTCGACGTTCCCGAGAACTTCAAGACCAAAGAGGTGAGCAAGCTCGGCGTGATAGACACCATACTTAAGGGCGACGAATATCCCGACCTCTACAGCGACATCTTCCACAAGGTGCGCATCAACTACTATCCGCCGCGCAACGACGACAAGGAAGGCTGGGACAACATAGACATCTTCGGCTGGATGGGCTACCCCATGCAGATAAAGGTGGACTTCCTCTGCAAGGACTCCATACTGGCCGCCCCGCTGCTGCTCGACCTTTCGCTGCTCAGCGACCTCGCCGTGCGCGCAGGCAAGAGCGGAATACAGACTTGGCTGTCGTTCTACCTCAAGAGCCCGATGCACGACGACGAGCACACACCCGTGCACGACCTCTTCCAGCAGTATACCATGCTGAAAAACGCAATACGCGAAATGGGCGGATATGAAGCCGATGAGGAAATTGATTGACGACAAGACAACATACCGCAAACTGTTACAATCGCTGCCGGCAAGCCTGGCGGCGATTGTATTTGTTATATACCTGCACTCGTTCGCGCCGCTTACGCCCGACAGGCAGCTGCGCGCCGCCGCACTGGTTGAGAGCGAGCAGTACGTAGAGATCACGGCCGACGGGCGGACGGTGGCGTGGTGCGGCGGCATAGGCGCCGACGGACTGCCGCGGCGCATGTCGCTGAAGGCAGACTCTACGGTGGTAAACCGCACTTACGCCAACGGGCTTTGGGTGAACAAGTACCCCTTCGCGCCATCGTGCCGGGGGCTTCTCGTCATAGCCTGCGGCGACGGAAGCGACGACGGAAGGATAGCCACAGCCGACGGCAACGCCCGCTCCGTGATAGCGAAAGCGGCCTCGCTGACGGCCGAACGCGTCAGGCAGATGGACGAAAAGAGAGAAGAAGCCGACTACTACATGCGCATACACAACGTGAACGACGACGGATACAACGTCGTGGCCGAATATTCGGCACGCCTTAAGGCCGAGCGCGACGATGCCGCACGCCTGCTCACGGTGCTCAAGAGCCTGCAGGAGAAGAAGGATATCGGCTTCAGGCTGGTAAGGAGATACACCTTATTATATAGTGACACATCGGGAACGGTGAGGCGTACAGCCTGCCGGCGGCTTACGCCCGGCGGCGACAAGCCGTTCGCCCTGCTGCAGACCGCCGACCGTAGACGGCCCGACGGGGCGGCAGCCGTCTACCTGCACCAATGGCTCACGCCGCATCCCGACGCCGGCGACAGCATCTACGTGACGTCTATACCCGGCTGCAAGGCATACGGCTTCAGTCCCTCGGCCGCCGCGGCGGCAACGTTCGGCGGAACGGTCGGCAGCGGCCTGAGCCACGACGTGCCGCCGATACTTGCGCCTGACGGCTGCGCCGTGTACACGCGCGGAGGCCTGCTGATAGGCATAAGCTCGGGAGGCAGGGTGTACGGGCCGTCGTATTTCGGATACGCACTTAAGCATTTGCTCGAATGAAAAAGCTATTACCCACACTATTTCCGCTCCTCGCTGCGCTGCTCGCGGCATGTTCGGCCGACGCACCCGGCAGCTCTGCCACGCTGCGGCTCGGCAAATACACCTACCGCGGGCAGACTGACGGCGGACGGCCGGACGGCTACGGCGTGCTGGTCTTAGGCGACAGCACCGTGTACAGCGGGCAATGGCGCGACGGACGGCGGTGCGGATACGGCACTACGGCCGACACGGCGGGGCGCGAGGTGACCGCCCTTTGGGCGGCGGACACGATAGTCTACGGCGCGGTAAGCGACAGCTCGGGCACCTATCTCGGCGAGTTTGACCGACGCAACGCCGCCCACGGCCACGGCATATACAACGGGCGCGACGGCTCTTGGTACGACGGGGCGTGGCGTTCAGGCCGGCGCACGGGCTTCGGCGTAGGCGTGACGGCCGGCGGCAAGGTGCAGGCAGGCGAATGGGAGGCCGACAGATACCGAGGGGAGCGCATGACCTACACCGCCGAACGCATCTACGGCATCGACATATCGCGCTATCAGCACGGCACGGGGCGCAGGCGTTACGGCATAGACTGGAAGAAGCTGCGTATCACCCACTTAGGCGACATCAGCCGCAAGAAGGTGGACGGGCAGGTGGACTACCCTGTATCGTTCGTCTACATCAAGTCGACCGAAGGCACAAACGTGCGCAACCCCTACTTCAAGACCGACTACCTGCAGGCCCGGAAGCACGGCATACCCGTAGGGGCCTACCACTTCTTCTCGCCGTACAGCGACGCCGCGCGCCAAGCGCGCTACTTCATAAGCCGCTCACTGTTCAAGAGCGGCGACCTGCCTCCCGTCTTAGACGTGGAGCCTACGGCGGCGCAGATAAGGCTGATGGGCGGCACCGAGGCCATGTTCGGGCGCATACGCACCTGGCTCGGCATAGTAAGCAAGCACACGGGCGTGCGCCCGATACTCTACGTGAGCCAGCAGTTCGTGAACAAATACCTGCCGTCGGCACCCGACCTGACGCACGACTATCCCGTATGGATAGCCCGCTACGGCGAATACCGCCCCGAGGTGCGCCTCGCTATATGGCAGCTGTGCCCCGACGGGCGCGTGAGCGGCATTCGCGGCGAGGTGGACATCAACGTGTTCAACGGTTACCACGACCGCTTCAACCAGTTTATCAAGGAAGAGACGATTAAGTGACGTCACGTCAGACCAAACGAAACGGAGGCCCCGCAGCATCAGCGACGGCCTCCGTTTGGCGTATCCCGACTGCGCGGGATGCGCTGGCAATAACAAAAAGCATACTTACTTATCCATGCGGCTACTGCGCCTCGCACGGCTACTTATAGTTAACTATCACCGTGATCTTGGCCCGGCCGTAGCGCGTGTTGCGCCGCCCCGGAATGTAAGGCTCGTAACAGCGCATCATGTAAATGCGGTTTTGCGAGGCCTTGCGCACGGTAAGCACGAGCGTGCAGCCGTCGTCTGAATACTCCTCTGAGAAGTCGCCCGAGCCTGACTCGCTCCTGAACGTCTTCAAGAACTCGTCTATTCCGCGGTAACGCAGCTCCAAGACGTTGACCACCTTCTTCACCTTGCGCGTGCGCGGGTCGCGCTCCACGGCCGAGGTAAACTTGCTCTCGCCTACGGCGGAGTAGTTATCCATCATGCGGTCAATGGCGTTTTGTGCGGCGGCCCCGGCAGCAATGCCTGCCAGCATCGCCAATATAACAATCAACTTGCGTATCATAAAGCCATAAAAATTCATTCGTTTAACATCATTTCCACCTGCCGGCGCGTCGCCGGGTCGGATATTCCGTCGAGCACGTCTTGCTCGGTCTCGTTCACGACGTCGGCACTGCCGAGCCTCTTCTCAATGCGGTCGGCCTCGCCTAGGGCGTTCTCTATGTCGGCGCGTATCAGCCCGAGGTCGTCTATGCGCCGGCCGTTGTCTATCACGTAGCTGCCCCCGTAAACCTGCGCCAGCATGCGCTCCTCGCGGAAGTCGGCGTAAACCGTAAGGCCGAACACTAGCGCAAGGGCGGCCGCCGTGGCACAGACGGAACGCTGCAGCGCGGTCAGCATGGCGGGCCTGCGCCTGCCTGCGTGCTCCATGGAGCCGAAAGCGGCGAACACGGGGCGGTAACGCTCAAGCCCCGCAGGCAGACGGCGGCTGCCGAACAGGCGGTAAAGCCGGCGTTCCTCGTCAAGTGTCGTTGCGCCGTCGAAAAACTTAGAAATGAGCCTTTCGGCCTCTTTCACATCCTTATCCTTCATATCTCAGTATCGTTAATAAAGCGTTTTCTCACGGCCATGCGCGCACGGCTGAGCGCCTTGCGCACGGCGGCCTCGGTGCTGCCGGTGAGCCGGGCGATGTCGGCAAACTCCATCCCGTCGACGTGGCGTAGGCGGAGCACCACCTGCTCTACGGCCGGCAGAGAGTCGACCACGCGCATCACGCGGTCGTAAACGGCGTCAGAGTCAACGCCCGCGTCGGCCGCCGACGGCTCCGAGAGCGCCGCTCCGTCTACGCTGACCGTGGTCCTGCGCCGCCGCAGGCGGTCTACGCACATGTTGCGCACCACTACCTTAGCCAGCGGACCCAGCGGCAGGCGCAGCTCTCCGGCCATGCCCCAGAGCTTCAAGAGCGCCTCCTGCACGGCGTCTTCAGCCTCGGCGGCACCGCCGAGCATGCCTCTCGCCTCGCCCAGCAGCACGGGGCGCAAGGCGGCAGCCTCCCGTTCAAAGTCGCTCGCAGTCATCAGGTCAAAACTTATTCAGCCCACTCGTGTTAATCTCTGACACGCCCGAGCCCGAAAGGTCAACGTTGTCGGCCGTACCCGAGAGCGTAAGATGAAGCCGCCCGTAAGCCTGAGCCTTAACCTCGCGGCAGTCAAGGCGCACGTCGAAGTCGCCCGCGCCGCTGCAATCAAGGTTCAGCGTGCCGCCGGTAAAACTTACGCTGCCGTTGCAGCGGCCGCCGTTCGAGCAGTCCATCATGTCGGCTTTCACCTCTGAGCTTATGTCGCACGCGCCATAATTATCAATGTCGACGTTCTTTGCGGAGATGTTCCCGTTGAACGTCATGCCTCCGGAATTTTTAAACGTATAATTGCCCGACACGTCGAAACCGGCCGTGATATCGCTTGCTCCGGAGCTCTCGATAACCACATTCCCGGCCTTTACGTCGCCGGAATACGTCATGCGTCCGTAATTTGAGAATTTCACATCATGCGCGGTCAAGCCTTCGTTACTAAGCTCAAGGGCGCCGCTGCTGGCAACGTCAAGTCCTCCAAGACTGATACGCCCCGCAGTGATCGTTATCCTGCCGCCGCTGCTTATAGTAGCCTTAGCACCGGCCGACTTGCCTATGATGTCACCGCACTTCAGATCAAAGCCGCCCTTGTTATCAATGTCAAGCTCGTCTACCTTATATGTACCCGTAGTGAACGTCATACTACCGTTGCTCTCAAACTTTTCAAACTTTGGAGCCGTGACGAAGAGCGTTATCCTCTCGTCCACGCCGGTACGGTAGGTACCGCTAAAAGAGTCTTTCCACCTTACGTATATCAGGCCGTCTTCCACGCTTATGTCGGCAAAAGAAAGTGCACGGGACGTGCCGCGCGCCACAACCTTGTATCCGCTGCCCTGCGTGTAACGCACGTCTACGCACATGGAAGACTTTATTCCGTTGAAGTTGCGCAGGCCGAGAGTCTTCTCCGTCTCGCCGTTGTCGTCGTCATACCATTCATGCTGCGCCCCGTAGCCGGCCACGCTCTTACCGGTTCCGCCGCAGGCGGTTAGCACCGAAGCCGCCATTAAGGCGGCAAAAGCAAATAACTTAATCTCCATAGCTGTAACTATTTTAACTGTTTACGTTTGCTTATATTACGCAAAGTTAACCTATTTGTGACATCACGAAGCACGTTTTTTACGACTTTTCCGCAAAAAATTCCGCAACGAGTGGGGCCGTCGCCGTAATGCGCTGATAATAAGCACGTTGCGAAAGGCATCCTTTCACGTCGTAAAAGGTAACCTTTCAGTCTGCCAAAGGCCTCCTTTTAGCGTGCAAAAGGATGCTTCTTGAAAATCTGCAACGTAAGACCAACGAAAAAGGAGCCGCCGCACGATGACTCGCGCAGGCGGCTCCCCGCATTATGAAGAATAATAACAGAGTTTAGAATCCGAACGAGCGTACCGTCAGTCCGTCGTAAGTGCAGACGCCGATCCTCACCTCGTCGCCCTCGACAGGGCTCACCGGCAAGGCCGACACGGGCACGCTGACGTAGGCCTCAGTGCTGTAATACTCGGGCACGCCGCTTTGGTCGTGGGTCAGGCTGAGCCATACGGTGCGTCGCCCGGCGGCGTCGGCGGTCACGCTGTCGCACACCATGCCTACCGACTGGGTGCCGTAGCCGTCGTCAGTCTTGCCCGTCTTCACGAGCAGTTCGAGGTTGAGATAACGGCCGTTGGCGCTCGTCCACGAGCTGACGAAGGTCACGGGGTCCTTCTTTGGCTGCACGGCCAAGTCGGCAGCGTTAACCACCGGCAGCACCAACACCTGCGTCATGCTGAGCGGTTCGGCTGCGGCTGAGCCGTCGGCGGCCGTCACCTTATTATAATATAGCAGCGCACGATACACGGTGTCGGGCCGGTCCATCCAGTCTACGGCTACGGGCGAAGCGAGCCTCAACCGCTCTCCGCCGTCGGTCTCGAAGCCCGTCATACGTGCGTCGGCGTCGGTCTCGGCCACGACAAAGTCGGCCCGCATGGCCGAAAGGGCTCCGTCGCCCGTGTCGTAAGCCTCGTTTTCGCACGCCGAAAGCAACGGTAGCAGGGCCAAGAGGGCAAGTCTCAAGAGCAGCTTCATTCGGTAGCCTTGATAAAGTTAACGGCAGGATTGGCGTACATCGTAAGCATGCGCTCAGTAAGATACGGCTCATCCTTGTCGGGCAGGTCGATCTTCGCCAACTGGCCGGCAAGGTATTTCTCGAATACGGCACGGTCGTCGGCCGTGTAGCGGCCTGCGTTGGCGTCGTCGCCGCGAAGCATGTCGAGCGCGATGTAGTTAGAGGGATAAAGCCTATAGTTGCGATGTATCTCGTGGTCGATGTGCGCCGCTATCACGTCGAACACCTCCGTCTTGGGCATGTCGGGATCAAGCCCGCCGAGCCAAGCGTCTATGCACGGCGCACACTGATAGTGCACGTGGCCCTTATAGCCCATTATTCCCGTGCGCATGCTTACCACGTCGTCTTCGGCCGACTTCTTCCAGGCGGGATTGTCACGCTTAAGCTGAAACTCCCTCGCCTTCAGGTAGTCGCACGGATCGTACTCGTAAGATATCGCCAGCGGCACTATGTGCAGCCGGCTCAGCTTCTGCTGCACGCTTTCGCGACCGCTGCCTAGAGCCATCATCTTGAGCAAGGCCGGCTGGGTGCGGTCGTCAGAGTCTTTGGCACGCCCCTCGCGCTGGGCGATCCAGATGTTATCGTGCTTTTCCTCGATCACGAAGCGCATGTAGTCTGACATCAGCCGGCTGGCAGCGAGCGTCCCCCTCGGCGTCAGTCCGCGCCTTACGATGAACGACTTGTTCACCCTTACCAGGTCTTTCACCCACGGCAGCGAGAGCAGGTTGTCGCCTATGGCTATCTCGCACGTGGTCTTGAAACCCGCATCGATGAGCAGCTTGTCGAGAAATCCCGAATCAAGCACTATGTCGCGGTGGTTGCTCACGAAGGTGTAACGCCCCTCAACGTCGACCGCCGAAGCGTCCATGTCGCAGCCCAAAGTGAGCTTGTCGACCAGGAATTGCACGAATCCGTAACAGAAAGAAAGCTGAAACTCAAGATTGGTCTTGCACGAAAGCATCTTCTCGCGCACCTTGCCAAACGGCACTCCGGGCATGGCAAAAGCCAAAACCTGCCTGAACTGCCCGTCAGCGAGCAAGCGCTCGAATACCTGGGGCAACTCTTCCGGCTCAAAAGGACGGATGCCGTCAAATTCAACGGGAACTTTCATAGTGTGTATGTTTTTGTCGTCAAGTAGTTAAAACAGTTAAGGTAGTCAGAGTAGTTAAAGCCAATACCATCGACGCATATCGACCCTGCCTTGCAATAAAAGTATTGACTTTAACTACTCTGACTACCTTAACGGCTTTAACTACTACTTTAGGATTTTACCTGAACTGGTTTTCTACGATGTCGGTCAGCACGTCCGTAATGTTCAGACCTGCCGCCTTGACCTGCTGCGGTATGAAGCTGGTGGCCGTCATGCCGGGAGTGGTGTTGATTTCGATCATGTTCACCTTGTCAACCTCCTTGCCGTCGCTGCCCGTGCCTCGGCTGATGATATAGTCGATGCGTATCATGCCGTTGCAGTGCAGTATGTCGTAGATTTGGCTTGTTATCTCCTCAACGCGCTTAGCAGTCTCGGGCTTCAGGCGCGCCGGCGTTATCTCCTGCACCTGTCCGTTGTACTTAGCATCATAGTCGAAGAACTCATGCTGCGTGACAACTTCCGTAGCAGGCAGCACTACGCTCTTTTCATGAGTTTTGTAGCAGCCTATCGAGATTTCGGTGCCTTCGATGAACTGCTCCACCATCACGTCTTCGCTCTCGAGCATGGCCTTACGTATGGCCGGAGCAAGCTGGTCCTTGTTCTTCACCTTAGACACTCCGAAGCTGCTACCGTCGGCCGCCGGCTTTACGAAGCAGGGCATGCCGATGCGCTCCTCTATCTCGTCGTCACTGACGATTTCCTCATACCCCTTGCGTATCAGCAGGCTGTCAGCCACCCGCACGCCGTAGCCGCGAAGGTATTGGTTGAGCACGAACTTGTTGAACGTCAAAGCCTCAACGAGCACTCCGCTCGTAGAATAAGGCACGTGCACAAGCTCGAAGTATCCCTGCATTATGCCGTTCTCGCCCGGCGTGCCGTGTATCGTGATGTAAGCGTAATCGAATTGTACGAGCTTACCGTCCTGCATGAACGAGAAGTCGTTGCGGTCGATAGGAGCTGTAGTGCCGTCGGGGAGGTTGACATGCCAGTCAAGACCTCTCACTACGACGATGTAAACGTCGTACCTCTCCTTGTCGAAAAATGAATAAAGCCCTTGTGCAGAGCGTAAAGAGACACCATACTCAGAGGAATCGCCCCCGCAGACTATGGCAATAGTTCTCTTAAGATTTTTCATAAAACATCATTATTTAAATTCGTTCCGTTTATATATTTCCTCCATTTCAATATAAGCATCTCCATGTCGACGGGGAGATGCGACGTAAAGTCGACCTGCTCGCCCGTGGTAGGATGCACGAAGCCGAGCGTTTTGGCATGAAGCGCCTGCCGGGGACATATCCTGAAGCAGTTCTCTATGAACTGGCGGTAGCTGCCGGTGCGGTTGCCGCGCAGTATTTCCATGCCCCCGTAACGTTCGTCGGCAAACAACGGGTGGCCGAGATGCCGCATGTGGGCCCTTATCTGGTGGGTGCGGCCCGTCTCGAGGATGCACTCCACCAACGTGACATAACCGAAACGCTCGATTACGCGGTAATGAGTGACGGCCCGCTTGCCTACGCCCGAGTCGGGCGGAAACACTGCCATACGCATCCGGTCCTTCGGGTCGCGGGCTATGTTACCCTCTATGCGTCCTTCGTCTTCGGTGAAGTTGCCCCACACGAGGGCGTTGTAGCTGCGGTGGGTGGTCTTGTTGAAAAACTGAAGGCTTAGCTTTGTCTTTGCAATCGGCGTCTTGGCGATGACTAGAAGTCCGCTCGTGTCCTTGTCAATGCGGTGCACAAGCCCCACTTCGGGGTCGTTTGGATCATACGTAGGCACGTCTTTCAGGTGCCAGGCCACGGCGTTCACCAGCGTGCCGTGATAGTTTCCGCATCCCGGATGCACCACAAGCCCCGCCGGCTTGTTCACCACCAGCACGTCGGTATCCTCATAAACGACGTTCAAGGGAATGTCCTCCGGCTCTATGGTGTTGTCGTATTGAGGGCGGTCGAGCATCAATGTGATGACGTCGAAGGGACGCACGCGGTAGTTGCTCTTGACCGGGCGGTCGTTGACGTGCACGAAACCGGCATCGGCCGCGCGCTGTATGCGGTTGCGGCTGGTGTGCTGCAGCTTCTTCAGCATGAACTTGTCGATGCGCAAAGGCTCCTGTCCCTTGTCAACGACGACGCGCAGATGCTCGTACAACTGTTGCCCTTCCTCGTCCTCGATGTCTATGTCGTCAATGTAATCTTCTGCCATAATGTTACTGAAAGTCAAGAGTCCGGACGCAAGAGTCATTCCGGTCCGGTAACAACCTCAAACTCGTCTACTTCGCTTTCCTGCAAAGGATCCGAATAATACACGTCGTCTGAAGGCGCAGGTTCTGTCAAAGAGTCGCCGTATTCGCCGAAATAATCCTCGGGCTCGGTATATACGACCGAGTCGTCAAGGTCACGCATGCCGTCGCCCACTTGTATTACAACAATGTCATTGACCGACACTTTCTGCCCCGTGCGCAGCTGCCTGCCGTTAGACTTGAGTCCGTACACCCACTCCTTCTCGCCCGGGATATACTCGGTAGGGCCAACCCTGAAGCCCATGGCTATCAGCTTGGCGCGCGCCTCGCGGTAAGAGCAGTTGTCGATTATGTCGGGAACGGTAAGCATGGGCGAGTGCGAAGAGTTGATGACGACGTAGACCATGCGAGCCGACTTCACACCCTTGCCCGGCTCGGGCGACTGTTCGAGTATGCAGTCGGGCGGCAGCGTCTTCACGTAGCCGGTGTCGCTCACCGCCACGCCGAGGCCCTCGGCCGTAAGAATATGCTCGGCGTCGGCGAAGAGCTTGTGCCTGACGTCGGGCACCCTTATCACTTCTCCGTGGTGGGTGTAGATGTCGATGCCTGTTTTCACGCCGAAGCACAGCAAGACGACGACAAGAAGCATGGCGGCAAGGTTGGCCCAAAGCCGCACGCTGAAGATTTTCCTGAAGAAATCCTTTGTCTTCATCCTTGTTGTTGTTTCATGACCGAAGCCGTGCATACGGCCGTTGGCGCAAGCATGCTTGCGTCCGCCGTGCGCGGCTTATCTTACGTGCAAAGGTATGAAAAAAACAGAAAGAAGCAAAGGCATTGCTTTACTTCTTTCGTCTAAAGGTTTAAAAATCCTCCGAACCCGTAAATTACTTGCCGTGGTTCTCGTCAGAAACAGTCAGTTTCTTACGTCCCTTCGCACGACGTGCTGCAAGCACGCGGCGACCATTCTTAGTAGCCATTCTCTCGCGGAAGCCGTGCTTGTTCACTCTCCTTCTGTTGTGCGGCTGAAATGTTCTTTTCATGTTCGTCTTTTTATTTTATGTTATTTGTTTCACGCTTTGGGCTGCAAAAGTACGCAATTCTTTTCAAACAACCAAGAAATATGCGTTTTTTAGGCCGTTCTTTTATGCTTTTTTCTAAAAAAATAGTACCTTTGCACCCTGAAAGTCAACTTTTTGAGCGAAGACGGACTTTACGGCGCGGGCATCGGCGGGAGCCGCCGGGCCGTGCGGCTTCCTCCCTTTGACGGACAACAAACATTAATTTCAAATATCAATTATGATCAACTCACAGGAAATAAAGAAAGGTACATGCATACGCATGGACAACCAAGTATGGATTTGCATTGATTTCCAGCACGTAAAGCCGGGTAAGGGCAACACCGTGATGCGCACCAAGCTGAAGAACGTTACCGACGGACGAGTGCTCGAGCGCACTTTCCAGATCGGATTCAAGCTCGAGGACGTGCGCATAGAGCACCGCCCCTACCAGTACCTGTATGAAGACCCCACGGGACTCATCTTCATGAACCAGGAGACTTTCGAGCAGATTCCCATCAACCGCGACTCGATAATCGGCGTAGACTACATGAAGGAAGGCGACGTAGTGGAAGTGGTGACCGACACTACCGACGGCACGATACTCTACGCCGAGATGCCCGTTAAGACCAACCTGCGCGTAACCCACAGCGAGCCGGGCATCAAGGGCGACACCGCCACCAACGCCACCAAGCCCGCAACGCTCGAAAGCGGCGTAGAGGTCCGCGTACCGTTGTTCATCAACGAGGGCGACCTTATCCAGATAGACACGCGCGACGGCAGCTACCTCAGCCGCGTGAAAGAATAACGCCGACAGCATCTTATCATAAGAACCATAAGCAACCGAGGGAGCCAAGACCGTAGAAGACAACGGCATTTGCACGTCAGACGATGACAAAAGCATGCGCCTTTTACAGTCTTGGCTCCCTCTTTTAGTTTCAACCCCACGTAAAAACACACGCAATGAAATATTCCTTCATCGTTCCGGTGTACAACCGTCCCGACGAGGTCGACGAACTGCTCGACAGCCTCACGCGGCAGACGGAGAAAGACTTCGAGGTGATAATCGTAGAAGACGGCAGCCCCGTGCCGTGCAAGGACGTATGCGACAAGTACGCCGGACGGCTCGACCTGCACTACTACGTGAAGAAGAACAGCGGCCCGGGCCAGAGCCGCAACTACGGAGCCGAACGCTCGAGGGGAGAATATCTAATCGTGCTCGACTCCGACGTGGTCGTACCTGAAGGCTACTTGGAGGCCGTAGGCGCAGAACTGGAGCGCGAGCCGGCCGACGCCTTCGGCGGCCCGGATCGTGCGCACGCGTCGTTCACCGACACGCAGAAGGCCATAAGCTACTCGATGACGAGCTTCTTCACCACGGGCGGCATACGCGGAGGCAAGAAGAAGCTCGACAAGTTTTACCCCCGCTCCTACAACATGGGCGTGCGCCGCGACGTCTACCTGAGCCTCGGCGGATTCTCGAGAATGCGCTTCGGCGAAGACATCGACTTCAGCATACGCATATTCAAGGCCGGATGCCGCTGCCGCCTGTTCCCAAGGGCATGGGTGTGGCACAAGCGTCGCACCGACTTCCGCAAGTTCTTCCGCCAGGTGTTCAACAGCGGCATAGCCCGCATCAACCTTTACAAGAAATATCCCGAATCGCTCAAGATAGTCCACATGCTGCCCACGGCGTTCACCGTAGGCGTATGCACGCTCGTGCTCACGTCGGCCGTCGGCCGCGTGCTGATGGAGTACGACGACCTGCACCGCTGGTACTGGCTGTGCGCTGGGCCGTGGCTGCCCATACTGCTGTACTGCCTGCTCATCACGGCCGACTCGACCGTGGAAAACCGAAGCCTAAAGGTAGGACTGCTGAGCGTCCCGGCGGCGTTCATACAGCTGTTCGGCTACGGCTGCGGATTCATCACGGCATGGTGGAAACGCTGCGTAAAGGGGCAAGACGAGTTCCACGCGTTCGACAAGACATTCTATAAATAATTTAGGAATAGGAATCGTGAATTGAGAATTACGATTACCTCTGTTGCCATCAAGACTTACAAGCGACAAGAGCGGCCATTAGCAAAAAAGCGACAAGAGTAATCGTAATTCTCCATTCTCAACTCTCAATCATCAATTAAGATGAAGCTCTCAATAAACCAATGGGCCGAAGAAGACCGCCCGCGCGAAAAGATGATGCGACTCGGTGCGGCGGCGCTGACCAACGCCGAGCTGCTGGCCATACTCATAGGCTCGGGTTCGCAAGACGAAAGCGCCGTGGACCTGACCAAGCGCGTGCTGGCCGACTGCGGCAACAACCTCAACACATTAGGAAAGAAGACCATAGCCGAGCTTACCGACGGACGCTACAAGGGCCTCGGCCCGGCTAAGGCCGTAACGATACTTGCGGCATGCGAATTAGGCAAGCGGCGCCAGCAGGAGAAGGCCGAAGAGCGCAAGCGGCTCGACTCGGCGGCTGCCGTCTACGAATACATGCTGCCGCTTATGCAAGACCTGGCCGAAGAGGAGGCGTGGGTGTTGCTGATGAACCAGAACTTCAAGCTCATAAAACCCGTGCAGCTGTCACACGGAGGCATCACCGAGACGGCCGTAGACATACGCGTGATAATAAGGAACGCGCTGCTCTGCAACGCCACCGTCATAGCCCTGTGCCACAACCACCCGAGCGGCAACGCCCGTCCGAGCGGCGACGACGACCGCATAACCGCCCGGCTGAAGGAGGCGTGCGGTGTGATGCGCCTCCACCTGCTCGACCACGTGATCGTGACCGACGGCCGCTATTACAGCTACTCCGAGGAAGGCAGGCTGTAACGACGACTTATCAAGCGGCGGCGCAACGCTTGATAAGTCTCACTATCACGACTCGCGCACACGCTCAGACACGTATTCCACCACGCGCTCGGCATCGTCGCAGCTGAGCATATACTTCCTGCCCGAGCGCATCTTCAGGTAGAACGCGTCGTCATACTTGCAGACATACTCGAAATGACGGCCCAAGCCGCCGCCCGAAAACCAGCCTATGTAGCCGAACATGCCGCCGTCGCCGAACGTGCGCAGCAGGCTCGCAGCGGAGCCACTCCACTTGCCTACCTCCTCGATCTCAGTATAAGGAAAGGCCTTCGGCCCCATCACGCGGTGCAGCACGAGGGCGCCGTCCGTAAGCTCCACGCGCTTGGGCGAATAGAGATAATACGCGCCCATGACGCCAAGCGTCAGGACAGTGACAGGCACGAGTATGTAGTACGAACCGTCGACAGGCTCGATTAGCGACACCGCATAAGCGAAAGCGAACACGCAGACCACCAGCGCCACCGAGAATATCGTCATGCCGCACACGGCCTTACTCTTTGTTACCTTGTAAACCATTGTTTCCGCATTAACGTTTTCCATAACCTCGACCGTTTAAAATTAAAAATACCGGGACCGACGGCAAATATAGTGAAAAATCACGAAATACGCAAACGGCGGCCTACGGAAAACAGCCGGTCAGGCCGAAGGCATCCTTTCAGTCTACAAGAGGTAACCTTTTACGGCCTAAAAGGCCACCTTTTGCAAGCCGAAAGGCGGCGTATTGGGAACACGCTGGCAATCAGACATTTAGCCATTGCCCAAAAAACGTCGCGGCAGACGCGCCATTGCGGGCGGAAAAATGCGCCTGCGGGCATGGCGGACGCTCACTCTGATTTATTAAATTTAACGCATTACACATGTTACACAGACGCTGATAAAATGCCAATATATAATGCATATTGCCGTCAAAAATAATTTTTTATCGCTTTTTATGCAAAAATTTATAATTTAATTTGCATTTCACCTTTCATTTTCTTATATTTACAACGTATTAAATTTAATAAATTTTATCTATGAAACATCTGTTCGTTTACATCCTATGTGCCATAATGTGCTGTGGCGCATACGCTCAGAGCAACGTCCCCGCAAGTCCTCCTGCGGGCGTCAAGTTAAAGACAGCTAAGGTTGCCGAAGCACGCCAAAGCGGCAAATTCGGCAAGCCGGGAGTGCTTCAGAAGCGTGAGAAGGCAGCCCAAGCCGTGCGCAGCGACGACGGCAAGCTGCGCGCCGCACGCATGCGCATAGGCAAGCCGAAGTTCGTAGCGGCCCCGAAGGCGCAGGCCTCAGCACCCGTGGCCGACGACATGACCCGCATCACGGTCACCGTGGAGAGCGACTGGGGCGACGGCTCAGGATACCAGCTGCTGATGGACGCCGACTGCCAGCTGTTCAGTTATGAAACCATCGACGAGATGTTCGGCGCGTCCGAGTACGTGTTGCCCGAGAACGCGGCCACTATGGAAAACTGGCTTGTGGCCGGCCAGACGGCCACCATCGACATTCCAGCCGGTAAGTATGACTACGTAGTGTTCAACCCGACGCCTTCGGCATATTCCTATTATGTTGCAGGAGGCGAGTCGCAGGGCCAGGCTTACGAGTTTAAGGGCGGCTGCGAATACACGTTCACCATATCGCTCGGCGGCATGGGCGACAACGTTGAGCTGTCGACCGACTCACCCGTAAGCATCGGCGTGAGCGGCATCACCGCGCCCGTATCGGCCGAGGGGCTCACCGCCGCTGAAGCCGTAACGGCCACTATCTTCAACAACGGAAGCGAAGCCGTATCGTCGTTTGACGCCACACTGACCGTAGACGGCGGCACGCCGGTTACCGAAACCGTAAACCACGAGCTGAAGCCCGGCGACACTTACGACTACACCTTCACCGCAACGGCCGACCTCTCGGCTCCCGGCACGCACACGGTGACCGTAAGCATCAGCAACGATGACGACGCTCTCTCAGGCGACAATACCGTAACCGTAAAGGTGAACAACATCGCCCCGGTGGAGCCTCCTTACACTTGCCGCTTCGACGAGCCGGCCGACGTGGACGAGTGGACTGTGATCGACGCGAACAACGACAATAACACTTGGGAGATAAAAACCGACGAAGGCTACGCCCAGACGACCTACAACTCCGAACTGCCGTCTGACGACTACCTCGTAACGCTCAATCCCGTATTGCTCGGAGCCGGCACCAACAAGATAGTGATAGACTACAACGCGCTGGGCGGCGGCTACTACGAGAAGTTCGAGGTGCTCTACGGCAAGACCGCGAACGTCGACGAGATGACGAAGCTCGCCTCCGTGGCCGACTTCACGATGTCGGCCGACGGCTACACGCTGCCCGTAAACGTCGACATTGACGAAGACGGAGCATACTATTTCGCAATACACGCCACGTCTGATCCCAACCAGATGGGCATCGTAGTCACCGGAGTGGAGATATCAGAAGGCGCGTACATAGGCGCGCCCGACCTCACGGTAGACAAGGTTGTGCTGCCGCAGTCAAGCTGCTCGCTCGGCAGCGGCGAGACGGTGGGCGCAGTGATATCCAACAAGGGCACGGCAACCGCCGCAGGGTTCACCGTAGAGTGCCTCGTCAACGGCGAGACATTAGCCACCATACCGATGACGACGACCGTCGCGGCAGGCGAGAGCGTGACGGTAGACATTAGCAGCCAGCTTGACCTTTCAACGGAAGGCAAGTACACCGTAGGCGTGCGGATAACCGAGGTAACGCCGGCCGACGGGCAGAATCCGGAGACCGTGACCGACAACAACTACGCCGAGGCGATAGTCACCCACTACACTCCGGCCGACGTGCCGTTCAGCGTAGACTTTACCGACCCCGACCAGCGGGGCGACTGGGCCAGCGACGACTCGTGGGTGTATGACGACGAATACTACTCGGCAATGTACTGCACGGGCCCGAGTCCGCTCGTTTCGCGCGGCATCAACCTCGAGGCGGGCAAGCGCTACCGCATCTCTTACAACTACATGGCCGGCATGTATTACTACTTCTACGTCGTTTACGACAGCTATGACATCGTGCTGGGCAAGGACGGCGCGCCGCTGTCGGAGTGGGACATATTAAAGTCGTTCACCGACGTTTACACCAACGATGTCTTCGCCGACAACGACTTCACCTTCACCGTGCCTGAAGACGGCGTTTACTCGCTCGGCTTCTATCAGGAAGAGCCTCAGGGCACGTTCATGCTCAGCAGCGTAAGCGTGACCGAGGTGGAAGCCTACGACGCCTCGCTGACCGGCCTCACGGGCATGCCGTCGCAGCTGCCCATGTCGCAGGCTGCCGGCATGGAGCTGCCTGTCAACGTCAAGAACAACGGTGCCGAGAACATATCGGGCACGGTTAGCGTGACGTTCAACGGCAACGCCGTAGGCTCGGCCACATTCGCCGACATTGCTCCCGACGTAATAGAGACGGTAGGCGTGCCCGTATCTACGCAGGGCCTTGCCACGGGCGACGTGTCGGTGGAGATAGAGGTGGCCATCGACGGTCATGAGGACAGCAACCCGGCCGACAACACCTACGCAACCGACATGAAGATAACCGACGAGGTTTACGCCTACGACCACACGACCGAAGACATGTATTCGCCCGAAATGGCGATAGGCGTGGGCGACTACGACGCCGGCACGGCAGGCATACCGTTCTACTTCTATTCGCCGGCCACGCTCAAGGGCGTATCCGTAGGCTGGGGCTGGGGCGACGGCCAGGAGATAGGTATTAGCGTCTACAAGTGGAATCCGGACGACATCTACGAGCCGGGCGTGATCAACTTGGGCGAAGAAGTGTTCACCACGACGGCCGCACAGGGCACCGAGACGGGCCAGATAGACTATCTGTTTGACGAGCCCGTAACGCTCGACCCGGGCTACTACTTCATCGGAGTCACCTTCACGGGCTACGTATTGACCGTAGACAACGTTGTTCCCGGACAGCTCTACTTGGTAGACACGAGCCTGGGCACGCCGCTGGCAGTAGACCAGTCTATGGCAAACCTCGGCACGCCGGCCATACGCGCGATAATCGGCGAGGGCGGACAGACGGGCATCGGCACCGTTGACGCTGCCGCAGGAGCTTCGGCCATAACTTACGACGAGGCCACGGAGACGCTCACCGCCACTTCGGCGTCAGGCTCAAGCGTAAGCCTTACGGTTTACTCGGCATCGGGTGCTACGGCTGGCAGCGAAAGCTCTGCCGACGGCCGCGGCGTATTTGACGCCTCAAGGCTCGCCCCCGGCGTCTACGTAGCCAAGATGACAAGCGCAGACGGCACGCAGACAAGCAAGTTTGTAGTTAAGTAAACAATTCGCGGCAGGCACGGCCTGCAAATAAGCCAACCACGTGTTCAGGGCGGACAAGGACTGTTCCTTGCCCGCCCTTTTCGGCCAATGCCGCAGCGAAAGGCGGCCTATCACGATGCAAAAGGTAACCTTTCGGCGTGTAAAAGGCCACCTTTTACAAGGCAAAAGACGGCCTTTTACAACACGTTGGATATCAAGATGTTACACGACCGACAAAAAACCGCCGCAACGGAGGCCGGCAAAAAAGGCGGAATAAATTTTGAAATGCCGACGGAATTTAGTATCTTTGTAAGACATAACATAATTATCCGAGCAATGACACAAGAAGAGAAGACAAACATAGAGGAGAGAATCGTAGACGTGCTGAAGACCGTCTACGACCCTGAAATCCCCGTTAACATATACGACCTGGGGCTGATCTACAAGATAGACGTGAAAGACGACGCCACCGTAGACATCGACATGACGTTCACAGCGCCCACGTGCCCCGCTGCGGACTTCATCCTCGAGGACGTAAGGCAGAAGGTGGACGCGCTCGAAGGAGTGAAATCGGCCACGGTAAACCTCGTGTTCGAGCCTGCGTGGGACCAAAGCATGCTCAGCGAGGAGGCCAGGCTGGAGCTTGGCCTGTAAGCACGCCCGGGCGACGACGGCAGGAGACCTGACCCCGTGAACCTTAACCTTAGCAACTATGAGAAAGAATATCTACATACTGTCAGACGCCCACTTAGGCTCGTGGGCCATCGACCACGCACGCACGCAAGAGCGGCGGCTGGTGCGCTTCCTCGACGACATCAAGACGAAGGCGGCAGCCGTCTACCTGCTGGGCGACATCTTCGACTTCTGGTACGAGTACAAGTACGTCGTGCCGAAGGGCTACACGCGCTTTCTCGGCAAGCTGTCAGAGCTTACCGACATGGGCGTCGAGGTGCACTTCTTCACCGGCAACCACGACATTTGGGCTTACGACTACCTCGAAAAGGAGTGCGGCGTTACGCTGCACACCAAACCCTTGACCACCGAGATATACGGAAAGATATTCTATCTGGCCCACGGCGACGGACTGGGCGACCACGACCCGAAGTTCAACTTCATCCGCCGCATATTCCACAACCGCCTGTGCCAACGCATGTTCAGCGCTCTGCACCCCCGCTGGGGCGTGTGGTTCGGCCTGACATGGGCCAAGCACAGCCGCCTGAAGCGCGCCGACGGCAAGGAGCCACCGTATCAGGGCGAAGACAAGGAGGCACTCGTGCGCTATACAAAAGAGTACATGAAGACCCACCGCGACATAGACTACTTCATCTACGGACACCGTCACATAGAGCTTGACCTCATGCTCTCGCGCAAGACGCGGATGATGATCATAGGCGACTGGATATGGCAGTTCACTTACGTCGTGTTCGACGGCGAGCACCTCTTCCTTGAGGAATACGTCGAAGGAGAAAGCAGACTATGACGTAAAAGTAAAAAAGGTAAAAAAGTAAAAAGGTAAAAAAATACAGGGTTGCAACATCCGATTTTTTACCTTTTTACTTTTTTACCTTTTTACATTTTCACTCCCTTCACCTTTTCATCTCGGCCCCGCCGCCCCTCATCAGGGCCTCCACCTCGTCGGCCGACACCATGTTGTAGTCACCTACCACGGTATTCTTAAGGGCCGAGCCGGCCATTGCGAAGTCGAGTTTCTTTTGGTCGTCGTCGTAATTCTGCACGGCATATAGCATCGCCCCGACAAAGGCGTCGCCCACACCCATGCTGTCCACCACGTTGTTCACCTCGTAAGTGGGCGACACTTTCAGGCTTCCGTCCGTGTAGAGCACGCCCTCAAGGCAGTGATGCTCTGACGTCATGGCGTTGCGCATGCACATGAACAGGTACTTGCAACGCGGCAACCGCTCGCTCACGCACGAGCAATAGTCTTCGTACTCGGCCGTGCCGATGCGCTCGGCCGAGCTCTTAAGCCCGAAAGCCGGTGCCTTAAGCCCCAACGCCTTCTCGTATTCGCCCGAACTGCCGAATATGATGTCGCTGCTGCGCATCAGCGGCAGGAGCACCTCTTCGGCCGTGCGCCCGTACAGCCAAAGGTTCTTACGGTAGTTGATATCACACGATATCCTCACTCCCATCCTCTCGGCAACGCTTATGGCCTCGGCGCACACGTCGGCAAGACCCTGCGTTAGCGAGGCGTCTATGCCCGACCAGTGGAATATGTCAGCATCGGCAAAAGCCTTCTCCCAGTCTATCATGCCCGGCTTAAGCCGCGAGAAGGCGGAGTCCTTGCGGTCGTAGATCACCGTGGCGGGGCGCAGGTCGGCAGCCTTCTCCACGATGTAAGTGCCCAAGCGCTCGCCCTTCATCATCATTACGCCTTTCGTCCCCACGCTGTGTTCACGCAGTCTCATCATGCAGACCTTGCCGAGCGGGTTGTCGGGCAGCGCCGTCACAAGCTCAGCCTCGCCGCCGTAAGCGGCTATCGAGACTGCAACGTTAAACTCGCTGCCGCCGAAATTGGCGTCGAAGCTCTGCGCCTGCTGCAGCCGGAGGTTGCCCGGCGTGGTGAGCCTAAGCAGCATTTCACCGAAAGTAACAATCTTCTTTCCCATAAATGATTCTTAAGTTAAACGCCTATAAACAATAAGCATCCCTTTGCTTCACTTGGAGCAAAGGGATGCCTGCATATCAGTCAAGCCGTTATTTCAGCAGGTTCATGGTGTCGGTGGCTATCATCAGCTCCTCGTCCGTAGGTATCACGCATACCGTCACCTTAGAGTCGGGCGTAGAGATGATAGCCTCCTCGCCGCGAACGGTCTTGTTCTTCTCCACGTCGAGCTTCACTCCCATGTACTCCATGTTCTCGCACACGGCCTCGCGGGTGTCGGCCTGGTTCTCGCCTACGCCTGCAGTAAACACGATGATGTCGCATCCGCCCATTGCAGCGGCGTAAGCTCCAACGTATTTCTTTATGCGGTAGTTGTACATGTCGAGGGCGAGCTTGGCACGCTCGTTGCCGTTAGCCACGGCGTCTTCTATCTCGCGCATGTCTGACGAGATGCCCGTCACGCCGAGCACGCCGCTCTTCTTGTTGAGCAGGTTCGACAGTCCGTCGGCGTCAAGGCCGAGCTTCTTCTCAATGAAGGTCACCGCCCCGGCGTCGATGTCGCCGCTGCGCGTGCCCATCATGAGGCCTTCGAGCGGGGTGAGGCCCATCGACGTGTCAACGCACTTGCCGTTTTCTACGGCCGCCACGCTGCCTCCGTTACCGATGTGGCAGGTTATTATCTTCTTCTCTCCGTAGTTTACGCCGAGATACTCGCAAACCCTCTGCGACACGTAGCGGTGGCTCGTGCCGTGGAAACCGTAGCGGCGCACGCCGTACTTCTCGTAAATCTCGTAGGGAATGGCGTAAAGATACGACCGGGCGGGCATGGTCTGGTGGAAAGCCGTGTCGAACACGCCCACCTGCGGAAGACCCGGCATCAGCTCGCTTACGGCCTCCACGCCCTTAAGGTTGGCGGGGTTGTGCAGCGGAGCGAGGTCGCTCACGGCCTTGAACACGTCAAGAACCTCGTCGGTAAGCAGCACGCTCTTGTTAAACTTCTCGCCTCCGTGCACCATGCGGTGGCCTACGGCATCGATTTCGTCAAGACTTTTTATCACTCCAATCTCAGGATCGGTGAGCAGGGAGAATATGAACTTCACGCCCTCGGTGTGCTCGGGAATGTCGTGCATCACCTTTTTCTTAGTGCCGTCGGGCATCTTCACTTTCACGAACGCTCCGTCGAGACCTACGCGCTCTGCGCCGCCCGACGTCATGACAGACTTGTCGTCCATGTTGTAAAGCGCGTATTTGATGGACGAGCTGCCGCAGTTTAAGACTAAAATTTTCATTTTTGTTTTATTTACAGGGAGCTAATGAGTCAAGCCGTAATAAGTCAAGGCATACCCGTTGGACGGTCTTAACTCCTTTGTGACACGGCTCACCAACCCCGAATCATCAATTTATTTCTTAGCATCCATTGCCTGGCAGGCAGTGATTGCCACCAGTTTATATATGTCGTCGACCGAGCAGCCGCGGCTGAGGTCGTTCACCGGACGGGCGATGCCCTGCAGGATGGGACCTATGGCGTCGGCTCCGCCGAGACGCTGAACCAGCTTGTAAGAGATGTTGCCCACCTCGAGACAGGGGAACACGAGCACGTTGGCATGGCCGGCGATGGTGCTTCCCGGGGCTTTCTTTTCGCCTACTGAGGGCACGAGGGCGGCGTCGGCCTGCATCTCGCCGTCAATTTTCAGGTCGGGAGCAAGCTCTTTGGCCAACTTCGTAGCCTCGACCACCTTGTCTACAACCTCGTGCGAGGCGCTGCCTTTTGTCGAGAAGCTGAGCATTGCCACGCGCGGGTCGGCGAATCCGGCTACCGACTTGGCCGTCTCTGCCGTGCAAACGGCTATCTGGGCCAGCTGTCCTGCGTCGGGAACGGGGGTCACGGCTACGTCGCCAACTACGAGAACGCCGTTCTCTCCGTACTCAGGCTTTTGGGTGACGAGCAGCATTGCGCCGCTCACGCACGTGATGCCGGGCTTGCACTTGATGATCTGCAGGGCCGGGCGCAGCGTCTCGGCGGTGGTGCTGAGCGCGCCCGATATCTGTCCGTCGGCGCCTCCGGTCTTAATTATCATGCATCCCAAGTAGAGAGGGTCCTTGACCAGCTTGCGGGCCTGCTCTATGGTCATGCCCTTCTTCTTGCGCAGCTCGGCCAGCAGCTCGGCGTACTCTTCGCTCTTCGGGTTGTTCTCCGGGTCGATTATCGTGGCCTTGCCGATGTTGGTCAGGCCCCACTTGCCGGCAAGGGTGTTAATCTCGTCAGGGTTGCCGATGAGGATGATGTCAGCCACGCCGTCGGCCAACACCATGTCGGCCGCTCTCAGCGTGCGCTCCTCGGTAGCTTCGGGGAGCACGATGCGCTGCTTGTCGCTCTTAGCACGCGCGATGATTTGTTGTACTAAATCCATACTTTCGTAGTTTATAAGAATATATGTGTTTTTGTAATTTCGATGTTGCAAAAATATAAAAAATAATCCGAACAAGCGTTGCCTGCAGCCTATTTTTACAAAAATTATCTGCATCACGCACGTCTACGCTCACACCCTGCCGCCGGCACTACGGCTAACGGGGCGGCGCGCCAGCACCCGGCGGAAACACGGCGGCTGCGGGCGCCTACGCAAAAGGTTACCTTTCGCACTGCAAAAGGTAACCTTTCATCGTGTAAAAGGTTACCTTTCGGAAGGCGAAAGGCAACCCTTTACAAAACGCACGCCGAGAGCCTATATGCTTTCGAGCATTCTCTTGATCACCACTTCGGCCGAAATCTCACGGTTGGCGGCCTCGGGTATCACGAGCGAGTCGGGGCCTTCTATCACGTCGTCGGTGACGATAAGGCCGCGGCGCACGGGCAGGCAGTGCATGAACTTGCCGCCGGCCGTGACGTCCATGTGCGCCTTGTCGATAGTCCACGACATGTCCTTACACAATATCTTGCCATAATCGGCAGGATTGGCCACGCCCGGGCAGCTCCAGTTCTTGGCGTACACGAAGTCCGCCCCTTCGAGAGCCTTCATCTGGTCGTACTCCACGCGTGCTCCGCCCGTGAACTTCGGGTCAAGCTCGTAGCCCTCGGGATGGGTTATCACGAAGTCTACGTCGGCGGCGTTCATCCACTGGGCGAACGAGTTAGGCACGGCCTGGGGCAGCGCGCGGCAGTGGGGTGCCCAGGTAAGCACCACCTTCGGGCGCGCCTTAGTCTTGTGCTCCTCTATCGTTATGAGGTCGGCGAAGGCCTGCAGCGGGTGCACCGTGGCCGTCTCCATTGCGAACACGGGGCGTCCGCTGTAGCGGATAAACTGGTTGAGCACGGTCTCGGCGTAGTCGTATTCGCGGTCGGTCAGCCCGGCAAACGAGCGCACCCCGATCATGTCGCAATAGCAGCCCATCACAGGTATGGCCTCAAGCAGGTGCTCGCTCTTGTCGCCGTCCATTATCACCCCGCGCTCCGTCTCCAGCTTCCATGCGCCGGCGTTCACGTCGAGCACTATCACGTTCATGCCTAAGTTCATCGCAGCCTTCTGCGTGCTGAGGCGTGTGCGCAGGCTGTTGTTGAAGAATATCATCAGCAGGGTCTTTTTACGGCCCAGCTGCTGGTACTTATAACGGTCTTTCTTTATCTCTTGCGCCTCGGCGAGAGCCTGCTTCAGGCAGCCGAGATCGTCTACGTTGATGAATGTGTTCATTTTATGTCGTTATGATTTTGTCCTATTTCCGTAGTTAATGTGATTAAAAGCGACGAGGGAGGTAAAAGGTTATTCCCTCACCTGTCCTTCTCCCTCGATTATCCACTTGTAAGTAGTGAGGGCCTCAAGACCCATCGGACCGCGCGGCCCCAGCTTCTGCGTGCTGATGCCTATCTCAGCTCCAAGCCCGAACTGGCCGCCGTCCGTAAAGCTCGTTGGCGCGTTCCAGTATACACAGGCGGCGTCAACGCGACGCTCGAACTCGTGGGCCGCGGCCGCGTTTTGCGTGATGATGCACTCGCTGTGGCCAGAACCGTAGGCGGCGATGTGCCCAAGCGCGGCGTCGAACGACGGCACAGTCTTGACCGACATGGCGTAATCCATGAACTCAGTGCCGTAACTGTCCGACTCTACTTCACGTAGAAGCCGGTCGGGATACCTCCCGCGCAGGGCCGAGAGGGCGGCCGCGTCGGCATAAATAACAACGTTGCTCGCCGCCAAAGGCGCGCACAGGGTCGGCAGGTCGGCAAGACGCGAGCGGTGGACGATAAGGCAGTCGAGAGCGTTGCACACGCTCACGCGCCTCGTCTTGGCGTTGTTGATGATGCGCGCGCCCATACTTACGTCGCCGTCGGTGTCGAAATACGCGCTCACCACGCCCGCCCCGGTCTCTATTACGGGCACGCGAGCCGTGTCGCGGACGAAGCGTATCAGGCTCTTCCCTCCCCTCGGTATGCACAGGTCTACGTAACCCACGGCCGAGAGCAAGGCTTCGGCGGCCTCGTGGGTGGGCGGCAGCAGCTCTACCACCGACGGGCGGCACTCAGGCCAGCCGGCGAGCACGCCGTGGATGAGCCTCACTATGGCCTCGTTGGAGCGTGCGGCGTTGCTTCCGCCCTTAAGTATGCAGGCGTTGCCGGTCTTGAAGCAGAGCGAAAACACGTCGAAAGTGACGTTTGGCCGAGCCTCGTATATCACGCCCACCACGCCGAACGGCACGCTGACACGCCTGAGACGGAGCCCGTTGGGCAGCGTGCGCGCCTCGATGACGCCGCCCGACGGCGACGACAACCCGGCCACGCGGCGCATGTCGCAGGCTATGTCGGCAAGGCGGCTCTCGGTGAGCAGCAGCCTGTCATACAGCGGATCGCGGCGGTCCATAGACCATAAGTCTTCGGCGTTGGCGGCCAGCAGCCGGTCCTTACGCTCAAGTATGGCATCGGCAATCTCGCAGAGTATCCGGCTCTTAGTCCGCTCGTGGACGAGGGCAAGCCCCTGCGAGGCGGCCTTCACGCTGCGGAATATTTCCTCATATTTCATTGTCTTGCTTATCATTAGGTGTTGTCGGCGGTTTCGCCTACAGGCACGAACTCGGTGTGGGGCGTGCTTTCGGGTGTCAGGATCAGGCTTTTCAGCACGTCGTCGCGCCGTCCGTCGGCAATAATTACGCGTATGCCGCACGCAGCCGCGCGCCCGGCTATGCCGCATTTAGCCGCCATGCCGCCCCGGCCGAAGCTGCTTTTCTCACGGCGCACGTAGCCGCTCACGTCGGCACCGGCCTCGACCCGGCGTATCAGTCTGGCCGACGGGTCGCCCGGCCGGCCGTCGTAGATGCCGTCTACGTTGCTCAACAGTATCAGCGTGCCGGCCTGCATCATCTGCGCCATGAGGCCCGAGAGCTCGTCGTTGTCGGTAAACATCAGCTCGGTCACGCTCACGGTGTCGTTCTCGTTGACCACGGGCAGCACGCCGCCCTCGAGCATCACCGACATGCACGCGCGCAGATTGGCGTACTCGCGCGGCGACGTGAAGTTCTCTTTCACCACGAGCACCTGGGCCACCGTTATGCCGTACTCGCGGAAGAGGGTGTAATACGTGTTGACGAGCTTCACCTGGCCCACGGCCGAATACAGCTGGCGCTGCTCCACGCCGTCGAGACCGGGGTCTGAGCCAAGCTCCCCGCGGCCCGACGCTACTGCTCCGCTCGACACCAAGACGACCTCATAGTCGCGGCTGCGGAGCCACGCTATCTGGTCCACAAGCGCCGACATGCGCGTCACGTCGAGCTTGCCGTCGGCACGGGTGAGCACGTTGCTGCCCACTTTCACCACTATTCTTCCTGACATAGGCGGTATGGTTTTACGGGTAAGGCGCACGCTTTAGCAGGGCGCGCGCATCGCGCTGATTATCAATCGGTTATCCGCAGCTGTACAAAAGGTGGTCTTTCGGCTTGCAAAAGGCCGCCTTTTACAGTCCGAAAGGTTGCCTTTCATGTCATAAAAGGCAACCTTTTGCGTCACGGTGCGTCGGCCGTCGCACGGCCGGCAGGCGTCGTCCGGCCTGCGTCAGACGTCCCGTCACTTGCTCTTCTGCTTGTCCTTCTCGCGTATCTCCACGCGGCGTATCTTGCCGCTGATGGTCTTAGGCAGCTCGTCTACGAACTCTATGATGCGCGGATACTTGTAGGGCGCGGTCTCACGCTTCACGTGGTTCTGCAGCTCTTTTACCAAGTCGTCGCCGGCTTTGTCCTTCCAGTCCTTGCCGAGCACGACCGTAGCCTTGACCACCATGCCTCGGATGTCGTCGGGCACGCCCGTTATGGCGCACTCCACCACGGCCGGATGGGTCATCAGGGCGCTCTCCACCTCGAACGGGCCGATGCGGTAGCCGCTGCTCTTTATCACGTCGTCGGTGCGTCCCTCGAACCAGTAGTAGCCGTCTTCGTCGCGCCAGGCCACGTCGCCCGTATGGTAAAGACCGTCGTGCCACACCTGGCGGTTCTTCTCCTCATCGCGGTAGTAGCCCTTGAAGAGGCCTATCGGCTTGCCGTTTTCGGTGTGTATCACTATCTCGCCCTTCTCTCCGTCCTCGCAGGGGGTACCGTCCGGGCGCACAAGGTCTATGTCATACTGTGGGTTGGGCATGCCCATGCTGCCGGGCTTGGGCGTCATCCACGGCATGGTGCCGAGCGTCATGGTGGTCTCGGTCTGGCCGAATCCCTCCATTAGCCTTATGCCCGTAAGCTCGAGGAAGCGGTCGTAGACGGCCGGATTGAGGGCCTCGCCCGCCGTGCAGCAGTAGCGCAGCGACGACAGGTCGTACTTAGAGAAGTCCTCGTGGATCATGAAACGGTAGACCGTGGGCGGCGCGCAAAACGACGTCATGCGGTATTGCTCTATCTTGCGGAGTATCTTGTCGGCCGTAAACTTCTGGTGCTCGAACACGAATACCACGGCCCCCGCGAACCACTGTCCGTAGAGCTTGCCCCACGCGGCCTTGCCCCAGCCCGTGTCGGCCACGGTCAGATGGATGCTGTCCTCGGTCAGGTTGTGCCAGAACACGCCCGTAGTGATGTGGCCGAGGGCGTAGGTGAAATCGTGGGCCACCATCTTCGGCTCGCCGCTCGTGCCGCTGGTGAAGTAGATGAGCATCGTGTCGTCGTTTGAGTTGACGTGTTCCGGACGCACGAACGGCGGCGCGGCCTTCCACTCCTTGTGCCAGTCGTGGAAGCCTTCGTACACCTTCGGCCCGATGCTTATCAGCGTCTTGAGCGAAGGGCTGTCGGCCAGCGAGCCCTTGACTTGAGTCATCACGTAGTCTTCGCCTACGCAGATTATGGCCTTGACGTCTGCGCGGTTGTTGCGGTAAACTATGTCGTGAGTGGTAAGCATGTGCGTGGCGGGCACGGCCACGGCGCCCAGCTTATGCAGGGCGAGCATCGAGAGCCAAAACTCATACCTGCGCTTGAGTATCAGCATCACCACGTCGCCGCGGCCGATGCCGAGCGAACTGAAGTAAGAAGCGGCACGGTCGCTCTGCTCCTTGAGGTCGTTGAACGTGAAACGTATGCAGTTATCCTCGTCGTCGGTCCACAACAGCGCGAGCTTGTCGGGCTGTTCGGCGGCCCACGCGTCCATCACGTCGTAGGCGAAATTAAAATTGTCAGGAACTATGATGTGCAAATTTTGCTTGAAATCCTCTACCGACGAAAACTTTGTCTGGGTCAAAAATCTTTCTATCATAACGCTTATACCTATTTATATTAACGGCAGCCGAAAGGTCTCCAAGAGACAAACCGGCGTAAGACCCGCGCCTGCTCATGCAGGACGGGACACACGGCCGACATGGCGGCCTACGGCCTAAGCGACCGATTCTGCCGCTTTGTATTATTAAACTATCACCGCCAGAAACCTTACGGCCTTACCGCCGAGGGCGCGCATGCAGTGAGGCTGGGAGGCGTCGAAGTAGATGCTGTCGCCCTCGTTGAGCACGAGCACCTTCTTGCCTATCGTGATCTCGAGGCTGCCCTCTATCACCGTGTTAAACTCTTGGCCGTCGTGCGAGTTCTTCTCAAGGGGCGCATCGTCGGGCTTAGGCTCCACGAGCACCAAGAAAGGCTCCACCTTGCGGCCGCGGAAACCGCCGGCCAGGCTTTGGTACTTGTACGCCTTGCGACGCTCCACGCTCTCGCCCTGCCCCTTGCGGGTAAGGTAATACGTACTCATGTGCGGCTCCACGCCGAACATCAGCACGTCGAAGCCGATGCCGTACTTCCTTGATATCTTCTGCATACTGCTTATCGAAAGCTCGCCTTCGCCTTCTTCAGCCTTCAGGTAGGCTTCGAGCGACACGCCGCAAAGGTCGGCCACCTCTTGCGCCTGTATGTCGAGCACCTCGCGAAGCCCCTTCAGGCGTTCTCCGATTTGTTTGATTGCATCTTCCATTTAGAAATCGTTTTAGTGATAATTGCGACAAAATTACTAATAAATTATCACAAAAACGAATTTTTGAAAGAAAAAAATTTAAATTTTATTATCACCATGAAGACACATAAACCCTTACGCCTGCTAAAGCAACGCGCCGCACCCCGCATGGCGGCGTGCGGCGCATGCGTGAGCCATATATATAATAAGGTGTAACGCCCGACGAGAAGACGCAGCCCGGCATGCCGCCTTTCGGCTTGTAAAAGGTTACCTTTCAGGCTGCGAAAGGTTACCTTTTAGGCGACAAAAGACTGTCTTTTGTAACGCATTGATTATCAAGCGGTTTCGCGTATCATCGTTTACAGCCGCCTGACCAGCGGCCGATGCGGCGGCACGCAATAAAGAATATTTGTGAATAATCAATGTTTTTCCTTAAAAGAAATGCTTTTGTCGTTTTTTTTCCGTATGTTTGCAAGATAATAATCATGCGGTCATGAGGGCCGTAGGACTAAGGATTAACATTAAGACAAAACAAATTAAGGAAGATTATGAACGAAGACAGACTGTATCAGTTGATACGCGAAAAAGAGAACATCGTGTCGGTTGCGTTTCCCGCGCTTATGCGCAAGGTGTACGTATGGATGACGCTTGCGCTGGTAATCACCGGCTTCACGGCCTACGGAGTGGCCTCGAGCCCGGGCGTAATGTCGGCGATAATGTCGAGCCGATGGATTGTTTGGGGACTGTTTATTGCTGAGATTGCGCTGGTGTTCTACGTTACGGCGCGCATCGACCGCCTCTCGCTAACTGCGGCCACCATGATTTTCGTGCTCTATTCGGTGCTCAACGGCGCCACGCTCTCGGTGATATTCCTGGCATACACCATGCAGTCGATAGCCTCTGTGTTCTTCATCACGGCCGGAACGTTCGCCGCAATGTCGCTCATAGGCTATTTCACCAAGACCGACCTCTCGTCGCTGGGCAAGATACTGATGATGGCCCTCATCGGCCTCATCATCGCCACGCTCGTAAACGTGCTCCTGATAAAGAGCGGCGGCTTCAGCCTGATAATCAGCTACGTGGGCGTGCTCATCTTCGTAGGCCTCACGGCGTATGACACGCAGAAGATAAAGATGATGCTCGTACAGGCCGACGACGTGACCGAAGACGCGCAGAAGATAGCCCTGATGGGTTCGCTCTCGCTCTATCTCGACTTCATCAACCTCTTCCTCTACCTGCTCAGGATATTCGGAGGAAATAGGGAATGACTATTTAAGGAATAAAGGAGAAGAGCAGTAAAGGAGTAAAGTAGATATGTCTTGTTGCTGAATACGAAACTAAAACCGGCAAGACTAATCTCTTTACTCCTTTACTACTCTTCTTCTTTACTACTTCAAAACCGCAAATCTTTCTGCATTTTTATGCAAAAAGATTTGCGGTTTTGAATATTTATTCATACTTTTGCATTCGTAATTGTATAAATATACAGAAATGAAGTCAAAGAACAGTAGGTTGCAAACATTGCGGATGCTCATCTCAAGCCAAGAACTCTGTTGCCAAGACGACGTGCTCAAGGCCCTCGCCAAAGAGGGATACTTCGTCACCCAGGCTACTCTCAGCCGCGACATGAAGCAGCTAAAGGTGGCAAAAGCCACCAACTTAGGCGGCAAATACTTCTACGTGCTGCCCAACGAGACGATGTACAAGCGCGTGGCAAGTCCTAAGAGCGCGGCCGAGATGCTGCTTACGTCGGGCTTCCTGTCAATCCACTTCTCGGGCAACATGGGCGTGATAAAGACCCGTCCGGGCTACGCCAGCAGCTTGGCGTACAACATAGACAACGGCGGACTGACTTCGATTATCGGCACGATAGCCGGCGACGACACGATATTCATAGTCGTGAAAGACGGCGAGACGTACAAGAACGTGATAGACGAGCTGCGCAACGTGATACCAGACATTAAGTAAAAAGTGAAAAAGTGAGAAGGTGAAAAGGTGGTGGAAAGAGTCGCAACCTTGCATCCTGCAAAGGTAATGGCCCTAAATTCTTTCACTGCTATAACCTCTTTAACTCCAGAAAAGACATGGAAGAGATAAAAGTCATGGTGGCCGACGCCTCGCACGAGAGGTACGTCGACACCATTCTTGAGACAATGGCGGCCGCAGCTAAGGTGCGCGGCACGGGCATCGCCAAGCGAACTCACGAATACTTGGCCACGAAGATGCGCGAGACTAAGGCCGTGATAGCCCTCGCGGGCGACCGCTTCGCAGGCTTCAGCTACATCGAGACATGGGGAAACAAGCACTACGTGACCACATCGGGACTCATCGTACACCCCGACTTCCGCAGCCTCGGCGTGTCGAAGCGCATCAAGGACATGACCTTCACGCTGGCCCGCACACGCTGGCCGGAGGCAAAGATATTCAGCCTGACGAGCGGTTCGGCCGTAATGAAGATGAACACACAGCTGGGATACGTGCCCGTAACGTTCGCCGACTTAACAGACGACGAGGCCTTTTGGCGCGGATGCGAGGGCTGCGTGAACGTAGACGTGCTGAAGCGCACGGGCCGGAAATACTGCATCTGCACCGGAATGCTGTACGACCCGGCCGTACACTGCGGCGAACCTACGCCGATAACGCTGCCCGAAGAGGTGATGAAAAGAATTAGGAAATAAAATAAGGAGTAAATGAGTAAGGAAAAAAGAAGTAAGTAGAAATGCCTTGCAGGCCATAATACATACGGCGTATTCGATTCATTCGCTCCATCGCGCCCGCCATATGGGCAGGTCATTTGTACATGCTCCTTTACTAAATTACTCCTTTACTCCTAAAGAAACAATAAAAACCAACTATTATGTCAGACAAGAAGAAAGTGGTGGTGGCCTTCTCCGGAGGGCTTGACACGTCTTACACGGTGATGAAACTGTCGCACGACATGGGCTACGAGGTCTATGCCGCGTGCGCGAATACGGGCGGATTCAGCGAAGAACAGCTGAAGACGAACGAGGAGAACGCCTACAAACTTGGCGCGAAGGAATACGTAACACTCGACGTTACGCAGGAATACTATGAGAAGAGCCTTAAATACATGATATTCGGCAACGTGCTCCGCAACAACTGCTACCCCATATCAGTGTCGTCAGAGCGCATATTCCAGGCCATAGCCATAGCCCGCTACGCCAAGCAGATAGGCGCCGACGCCATAGCCCACGGCTCCACCGGCGCGGGCAACGACCAGATACGCTTCGACATGACCTTCCTCGTAATGGCGCCGGGCGTAGAGATCATCACGCTGACGCGCGACCGCGCGCTATCGCGCAAGGAGGAGGTTGACTACCTTAACGCACACGGATTCACGGCGGACTTCACCAAACTGAAATACAGCTACAACGTGGGCATATGGGGAACGAGCATCTGCGGCGGCGAACTTCTCGACTCGGCGCAGGGCCTGCCCGAAGAGGCTTACCTCAAGCACGTTACCCGTCAAGACGAGAGCGAACTGCGCATAGAGTTCGTCAAGGGAGAGATTGAGGCCGTGAACGGCGAGAAATTCAGCGACAAGGTGAAGGCCATACAGCGCATAGAGGAAATAGGCGCAGCCTACGGCATAGGCCGCGACTGCAACGTGGGCGACACAATCATCGGCATCAAGGGGCGCGTAGGCTTCGAGGCGGCCGCCCCCAAGCTCATCATCGAGGCCCACCGCATGCTCGAAAAGTACACCCTGAGCAAGTGGCAGCAGTACTGGAAGGACCAGGTGGCCAACTGGTACGGCATGTTCCTGCACGAAAGCCAGTACTTAGAGCCGGTGATGCCCGACATCGAGGCCATGCTCACCTCGTCGCAGCGCAACGTGAACGGCACCGCCATACTGAAGCTGCGCCCCTTAGGATTCGAGTGCGTGGGCGTCGATTCGCCCGACGACCTGCTCAAGTCGAAACTCGGCGAGTACGGCGAGATGCAGCACGGATGGACGGCCGAAGAAGCCAAAGGCTTCATCAAGGTGCTCTCAACGCCGCTGCGCGTGTATTACGGCATTCACGAAAACGAGGAGCGGTAAACCCTCTGATAATCAGGCGGTTTGCAAAAGGCCGCCTTTCGCCTTGCAAAAGGTGGCCTTTCATACGGCGAAAGACGGCCTTTCAGGATGTAAAAGACGGCCTTTTGCAAAACAAGAGATTTACGGAGAGCTTCAATACGCATGTATTCACATTAACAATATAAGTCATGAAAAGGTTTTACCGTTCGGCCACCGATAGGATAATCGGCGGCGTTTGCGGCGGAATAGGCCGTTATCTCAACATCGATCCGCTGATAGTGCGCATCGTCTTTGCCGTGCTCTTCTTCGGCTACGGCTCGGGGCTGCTCCTTTACCTGCTGATTTGGATACTCGCCCCGAAAGGATAACCAACCGTCAGAACATAATTTATTTGGACAGATGAAAATAGGAATACTCGGCGGAGCCGGCTATACCGGCGGCGAACTTATCCGCCTATTGATCAACCATCCGCAGGCTGAAATAGTGTTCGTAAACAGCGAGAGCAACGCCGGCAACCCCGTGGCCGACGTGCACGAGGGGCTTTACGGCGACACTGACCTGCGCTTCACCGACGCCATGCCTTTCTCCGAGGTCGACGTTTTGTTCTTCTGCTTCGGCCACGGCAAGAGCCGCCGGTTCATGCAGGAGCACGACATTCCGGCCGGAGTGAGGATAATCGACCTCGCGCAAGACTTCCGCCTTGCCGCCGAGGGCAACGACTTCGTTTACGGCCTGCCCGAGATAAACCGCGAGAGGATAGCATCGGCGCGCCATGTGGCCAACCCCGGATGCTTCGCCACATGCATACAGCTCGGCCTGCTGCCGGCCGCGAGCATGGGCCTGCTAACCCGCGACGTGGCCGTAAACGCCATAACGGGCAGCACCGGGGCCGGACAGAAGCCGGGGGCGACGACCCACTTCAGCTGGCGCGCCGACAACATGAGCATATACAAACCCTTCACCCACCAGCATGTGCCCGAGATACGCCAGAGCTTGGCGCAGGTGCAGGGCAGGCTCGACGCCGGCATCGACTTCATTCCCTACCGAGGCAACTTCGCGCGCGGCATCTTCGCCACCGAGGTTGTCCGCACTGAGACGCCAATAGAGCAAATAGTCGAGGGCTACAAGGCCTTCTACAAGGACGAGCCTTTCACCCACTACGTAGACCGGCAGATAGACATGAAGCAGGCCGTGAACACCAACAAGTGCCTCGTACACTGCGAGAAGTTCGGCGACAAGCTGCTCGTCACCTCCTGCATAGACAACCTCCTGAAGGGCGCCGTAGGCCAAGCCGTAGAGAACATGAACATCATGTTCGGGCTTGAAGAGACGATGGGACTCAAGCTGAAACCGTCGGCCTTTTAAGTGAAGAGTCCCTCCAAACCTCCCCCTTAGGGGAGGCTTTAGCTACACTTGCCGGCATTATGGGGCACGGCGGTATTCAATCAAGCATTACTTTTATTGCAAACCAAGCTCCTCCCCTCACGTGGAGGTCGGGAGGGGCTGCTTTTTCATTAAATATTATGAAACTTTTCGACGTTTATCCCCTTTTCGACATTAATATCGTTAAGGGCAAAGACTGCTCCGTTTGGGACGACAAGGGGCAAGAATACCTTGACCTTTACGGCGGACACGCCGTGATAAGCATAGGCCACTGCCATCCGCACTACGTGGAGATGATGACCAAACAACTCGGCACGCTGGGCTTTTACAGCAACTCGGTGGTAAATACGCTGCAGCAAGAACTTGCCTTGCGCTTGGGCAAGGCAAGCGGATACGACGACTACCAGCTGTTCCTGATCAACAGCGGAGCCGAAGCCAACGAGAACGCCTTGAAGCTGGCGTCGTTCAAGACGGGGCGAACGCGTGTGCTGTCGGCGGCCAAAGCCTTCCACGGACGCACCTCGTTGGCCGTCGAGGCGACCGACAACCCGAAGATAATAGCCCCCATCAACGCAAACGGGCACGTGACTTACCTGCCCATAAACAACCTTGACGCATGGGAGGCGGAGCTTGCCAAAGGCGACGTTTGCGCCTGCATAATCGAGTGCATACAGGGAGTGGGCGGCATACAGCTCGTCAACGAAGACTTCGCACGAGGCCTTCAAGCTGCCTGTAGGCGGTACGGGGCGGTGCTCGTTTGCGACGAGATACAGTGCGGCTACGGGCGTTCGGGCCGCTTCTTCGCCCACCAGTGGCTCGGCATACGCCCCGACCTGATAACCGTGGCTAAAGGCATCGGCAACGGGTTCCCCATGGGAGCCGTGCTCATCTCGCCCGACTTCAAGCCCGAGTACGGACAACTGGGCACCACGTTCGGCGGCAACCACATGGCCTGCACGGCCGCGCTTGCCGTGCTCGACGTGATGGAGAGCGAGCATTTGGTTGACAACGCCCGCGAGACGGGTGACTACCTGACGGCCAAACTGAAGGAACTGCAGAAACAGGAGCGGCGCATCACCGACGTGCGCGGCCGCGGACTGATGATTGGCATCAGTCTCGACATGCCCCATAAGGCGCTCCGCTCACACCTTGTATATAACGAACACTGCTTCACGGGCTGCGCTTCGACGAACATCTTACGACTGCTGCCGCCGCTGACGTTCACCAAAGAGATGGCCGACGACTTCATAGAAAGACTCAAAAGGGCTTTTTCAGCAAACCAGTAGACAAGTTTTTAGCTGACATGAGACAAGCAGACGAGCAGACAAGGAGATTTGCCTTGCCTGCTCGTTTTTCATTATCCGAGCCTAATCCACAAAGCTAATCTACTTGTCTGCTCGTCTGCTTGTCGCCTGTGTGCTAAATTCAAAGAAATTCAGGTAGTTGGAACAGCTTCATCGAGTTGCTGCCCTTGATGAGTATGCAGTAGCCTTCGGGGCGGCCGTCGGCTATCGCAGCCTTAACGTCTTCTACGCTGTCAAACTTGCGGAAGGGGCAGTCAGTACGCCCGAACTCGGTGCCTACGAGCCACACCTCGTCAAGACCAAGCCCCTTAAGCATGTCGGCCACGCGCTGATGCTCCTCCGCGCTGACGGCTCCCAGCTCGCCCATGTCGCCGAGTATGGCCATTTTCTTATCGGCCTTAATGTCGCGGAATGCGGTCAGGGCGGCGTTCATGCTGGTCGGGTTGGCGTTGTATGCGTCGATGATGAGGCGGTTGTGCGCAGTGACCTCAAGCTCGGAGCGGTTGTTGCGGGGCACGTATGACGAGAGGGCGTGGTCTATCTCCTCGGGCGTCACGCCGAAGTGGAGGCCTACGCAGGCTGCGGCCAGCATGTTCATCATGTTGTAACTGCCGATGACGTGGGTCCTGACCTCGCGCCGGTCGCCGGCGTCAGTGCTCCAGACGAAGTTGAGATACGGGTCGCACACGGTCACGCGACCCGTGACGCAGGCGCCGGGTGCGCCCTCTTCGCCGTATTTCACCAGATTAAGTCCTTCCGACATGCCCATCAGCCAACGGTCGCCCGAATTGACGAACACCGTTCCGCCGTGGGCACGCAGATAGTCGTACAGCTCGCCTTTGGTGCGCACCACGCCCTCGAACGAGCCGAAGCCCTGCAGGTGGGCGCGCCCCACGTTGGTTATCAGGCCGCAGTCAGGCTCAACGATGTCCACCAGCGTCTTGATGTCGCCAGGATGGCTGGCCCCCATCTCCACCACGGCTATCTCGTGTTCGGCGGTGAGTCGCAGCAGCGTCTTGGGCACGCCGATGTCGTTGTTGAAGTTTCCCTGCGTGTAAAGCACGTTGTAACGCTCGCCAAGCACGGCGGCGAGCAGCTCCTTAGTGGTGGTCTTGCCGTTGGTGCCGGTAATCCCCACGATCCTCGTGCCGAGGCTGCGGCGGTGCATGTTGGCCAGCTGCTGCAGAGCTTTCAGGCAGTCGTCTACGAGTATGTAGCGGCCGTCGGCAGGGTCGGCATACCGCCGCTCGTCAACCACGGCGTAGGCGCAGCCCGCATCGAGGGCCTTGCCGGCGAAGGCGTTGCCGTTAAACGAAGCGCCCTTGAGCGCGAAGAATACCGACCCCTCGGGGCAGTCGCGGCTGTCGGTGGTCACCGTAGGGTGCTGCTTGAAGATTTTGTAAAGTTCTGAAATGTCCATAATCATAAGTTTATGCATAGCCGCCTACGGCCGTAAACGTGTCGGGGCGCGGCTGTAACGCATGCAAAGGTAATGCAAAATCGGGACACGCCGCATAATAAAAGGCGCATTTTTTAGGCACGCCCGGAGCACGGTTGCGCAGCAGCACACCGCCATTGCGCAACCGCCTGATTATCAACGTCTTGCCAAAAGGCGGCCTTTTAGGCTGCGAAAGGTAACCTTTTAGGGGCCGAAAGGTAACCTTTCAGCGTGCAAAAGGATGCCTTTCAGAAAACGGTCGGCGGCTGCGCCACATGCATCCGCCAAGCATCTTTTCAGTCATTTACGGTCAGAGAGAAATAAATTTATCGTTTTTCAATAAATTTTTATCGAAAATATTTGGAGCATTAAAATATTATCCATATCTTTGCATATCGAAAAACGATAAATAACAATTGAATAACGATAACCCGAAACTAAAATCGATACTCTCTGATAAAATAAGTTACAACCGTCCGACCGAAGCGCCGCCAGCCCGTGAAAGGGCGGCGGACGCAAGGCGGGAAAAAACCTTACGACAATGAAAAAGAAACTTAACCTGTTCTGCGTGCTGATATTCGTAGTGATTGCCTGCGACCTGCTGTCGATGTCGAACGTATTCATCACAGGCTTCAAGAGCGGCATGCGCCACGGTACTGAGAAACGCAACATCACCGAAACCACCCCGAACAAGTACTGCTACGTCTCGCTGCTGCCCGTCGAAATGTCGCAGGCCACGGCGCAAACCGTCGTCGACAACGGTTCCGGACGCAAGCAACGGGCATGGCCCACGCAGCTCATCGTGCCCGTAGAGGGCAAGACCAACGTGTTCGCAGCAATATTCAAGATGGTCTATACGTTGGCGTTCGGAGTGTTGGCATTGGCCGCCCTCGTAGCGTTCGTCTACTTCGTGCGCAACGTTAACAAGGACAACATCTTCACGCACGGCAACGTCAACCTGCTGCGCGTCATGGGCTGGTGCCTCTTCGGGGCGGGAGTCATCACGACGGCCGACGGCTGGTATGACGCTTACATGGCCCAACAGACATTCAGCCTGAGCGGATACGTGGTTGACTACAGCTCGACGGCCGACCTTACCAACATCATCTTCGGCCTCTTCTCGCTCGTCATAGCAGAGGCTTTCGCCATAGCGCACAAGATGAAAGAGGAACAGGAGCTCACCATCTGACGGCCGTCCGGCCACCGTCGGCCTAAAGGCCGACAAAACGTCTCACCCTTTAACCTTTTTACCTCCTCACCTTTTAAACATGGGAAAGATAATAGTAAACCTCGACGTAGAGATGGCCAAGCGCAAGATGTCGCTCGGCGAGCTGGCCGAACGCGTGGGACTCACGCAGGCAAACCTGTCGATACTCAAGACGGGCAAGGCCAAAGCCGTGCGCTTCAGCACGCTCGAGGCGATATGCCGCGAGCTGGGCTGCCAACCCGGCGACCTGCTCGAATATCGCGACGAGCCGTAGGCCTGAATACATACATTATTATATAAAATAGGCGTTTTTACCCGCCGAATGTATAAAATTTATTAAATATAACGCATAATCAGCTGTGTTAAAGCAAGAAAAAACTATATTTGTCAAACCATTTTAAACCATTATTTATGAAAATAAAACATCTATTCGTCGCCGCCCTGCTGTTCATCGCAAGCGCGGCAACGGTTATGGCGCAAGGAATGCAGATGCCGCCGATACCCGTCGACACTGCGGTAAGGATCGGCAAGCTGCCTAACGGCCTTACCTACTACATCCGCCATAACGGCTATCCCGAACATCGTGTGAACTTCTACATTGCCCAGCGCGTAGGTTCCATCCAGGAGGAAGAGAGCCAGAGAGGTCTCGCCCACTTCCTGGAGCACATGGCCTTCAACGGCTCTGACAACTACCCGGGCGACAAGCTCCTTGAATACATGCGCTCGATAGGCGTGGAGTTCGGTCGCGATCTCAACGCTTACACCTCGATCGCAGAGACCGTCTACAACATCGACAACGTGCCCTCTAACAACATCGCAGCCCTCGACTCGTGCCTGCTCGTGCTCAAAGACTGGTCTAACGGCCTCACGCTCGACGCAAAAGAGATAGACAAGGAGCGCGGAGTGATAGAAAACGAGTGGCGCCTGCGCTCTTCCGCCACGCAGAGAATGATGGAGCGCAACCTCGAGAAGCTCTATCCCGGCAGCAAGTACGGCCGCCGCATGCCTATCGGAACTATGGACGTGGTGCTTAACTTCAAACCCGAAGTGCTCCGCGCGTACTACCACAAGTGGTACAGGCCCGACAACCAGGCAATCATCGTGGTAGGCGACGTCGACGTTAACCGCACCGAACAGAAGATAAAAGAAATGTTCAGCGGCATTAAGCTCGACCCCAACGCCGCCCCGGTAGTGCCCGAGCCCGTGCCCGACAACAACGAGGCGATCATCATAGTAGACAAGGACAAGGAGCAGCAGTTTGACATCGTGCAGATAATGTTCAAGCACGACGACGTGCCCGACAGCCTCAAGACGAGCCTCGCCTACCTCCTGCAGCAATACATGGTAGGCCTCTCCACGCAGATGCTTAACGCACGCCTCGGCGAAGTGGCGCAAAATGCCGACTGCCCGTTCGTACAGGCCTTCGTGAGCGACGGCGACTACATCTACGCAAAGACAAAAGACGCCTTCACGGTAGTCTGCGTGCCGAAGCCCGGACAGACCGAAGCATCCATCTCGGCAGCAGTGCGCGAGGTGATGCGCGCCACCAAGTTCGGCTTCACGCCTACCGAGTTCGTCCGCGCCAAGTCTGAATACATGAGCCAATTAGAGAAGATCTATACCAACCGCGACAAGCGCGAGAACGGCGTTTACTGCCAGCTCTACACCCGCAACTTCATCGACAACGAGCCCATCCCCTCGATCGAAGACGAGTACACGATAATGCAGCAGGTAAGCCCGGCCATCCCCGTGGAGGCCATCAACGAGGTAATGAAGCAGCTGGTAAGCGTAACCGACACCAATCTCGTGGTGCTCAGCCTCAACACTGAGAAGGAAGGAGCCGTATATCCCACGCCCGAGGGCATCAAGAAGGCCATCGACGCTGTTCACGGAGAGCAGCTTACGGCATGGGTTGACAACGTAAAGCAGGAACCGCTCATCGCACAGATGCCGGCCAAAGGCAAGATAGTAAGCGAGAAGGAGAACGCCGCTCTCGGCTATAAGGAGCTTACGCTCTCTAACGGAGCACGCGTATTGCTGAAGAAAACCGACTATAAGAACGACGAGGTGATATTCAACGCATCATCGAAGGGCGGCTCTTCACTGCTCGGCGACGAAGACCTCGTAAACGCTAAGGCGTTCGACATGGTGATAGGTTCGAGCGGACTGGGCAACTTCAGCGCAACCGAGCTTGAGAAAGCCCTTGCCGGCAAGCAGGCAAACGTAAACCTGCAGCTGGCCAACCTGCACGAGATGGCCGCAGGGCAGTCGACCCCGAAGGATCTCGAAACACTGTTCCAGCTGATCTACCTCTACTTCACCGACATCAAGAAAGACGACAAGAGCTACGCCCAGCTGATGACTACGCTCGAGACTCTGCTCAAGAACCAGGCACTGTCGCCCGACGCAGCGTTCAGCGACTCAATCAACGCTACGCTCTACAGCCACAACCCGCGCTACGCAAGCCTGAAGCTCGAGGACCTCAAGAAGATAAACTACGACCGCATACTGCAGATAGCTAAGGAGCGCACGGCCAACGCGGGCGACTTCACGTTCGAGTTCGTGGGCAACTTCGACGAGGCTGCCATCCGTCCGCTCATCGAGCAATACATTGCCTCACTGCCCGGCAACGGACAGAAGGAGGAGTGGAAGAAGGTGACCACTTACGCAAAAGGCGACATCATGAACAAGTTCACGCGCAAGATGGAGACCCCGAAGGCCAACGCCTACATGTACTGGTTCAACACCGACGTGCCCTATTCTCTTGAAAACTCGGTAGCCATCAGCGCAGCAGGCAAGGTGCTCGAGATGATCTACCTGAAGAAAATCCGCGAGGATGCAGGTGCAGCTTACTCGGCCGGAGCTGTAGGCAGGTGCCCCGTAGGAGGCGACACGCCGTTCAACGCGCTCCTCGGCGTTTGCCCGATGGACCCGGCGAAGAGCGACATGGCACTCAAGATAATGGACGAAGAGGCCAAGAAGCTCTGCACCACCGTTGACGCCGACATGCTCAGCAAGGTGAAGGAAGCCCTCCTGAAGAATGCCGACGACAATGCCAAGACCAACAACTATTGGCTCAACGTGATAGACACTTACGACGAGTACGGCGTAGACATCCACACAGACTACAAGAACATTGTGAACGCCCTCACTCCCGAGAAAGTGGCAAAGGTTGTGAAAGACGTAATATTCAAAGGCGGCAACAGCGTTAAAGTGATAATGCTGCCGGAGGCTGAAACGAAGTAAAACACCTTCATTTCTTTATATCTGGAATCCCCTTCGAGTGCTCAATGCGCCGCGGAGGGGATTTTCGTTTTATCTACCCTAAAGTTTCCCGTTGCAAAAGTCCATCTCTTCCAGTTCGGGCCAGCCTGCATCTTTCACTTCCCTCAGGAACAGGCGGGCGCACATCTCGGCGTCGTCGCCGGCGCGGTGGTGCCGGCCGTAGGGTATCTCGAACTGGTCGCAGAGGTAGTCGAGGCTGTTGCAGCCGAAGTCGTAGAGCTTCCTTGCGGCGCGGAGCGAGCAGTAATAAGTAACGTCGGGCTTCGGGATGCCGTACAGTTCGAGCGAACTGCGTATGCAACCCATGTCGAACGCGGCGTTGTGTGCCACGAGCACGGGCACCTCGTCTATGTATCCGGATATTTCGGCCCACACTTCCGGGAACTCGGGCGACTGCTCCGTGTCGCTCGGGCGTATGCCGTGTATCTGCATGTTCCAGTAGCTGTACATGTTGCCTTGCGGCCGCACGAGCCACGAGCGCGTCTCCGCTATACGGCCGTCGCGCACTACGCAGACGCCGGCCTCGCACACCGAGGCGCGCCGGCCGGTGGCCGTCTCAAAGTCGATTGCTATGAAATCCAGTCCTTGCATCGGTCATTCCTCCTTTCTTGAATAATAGTTCATCATGTTTCGGGCGAAGTTGAGCATCTCCCCGCGCGCCTCTTCGGGTTCCACCACCTCAACCTGGTCGCCCATTGCGAGTATTGACTGATAGAAGTCGAAGGTCAGTTTCAGGCGGTAATCGAAGAGAGTCGACTCGTCGTCGCCGCCGATTTCGCGCTGCGACGGATGCAGGGGCAGCGTGCGCAGATAGTCGGCGAAGCCCTCGTAAGCCTTGACGACTACGCGCTGCGGCTCTTCGTCAGACGTTATCACGCCGCAGCAGCCCTCGAAATAGTCGTCGGCGTTGAAGCTGCGCCTCATCTTGAACGTCTTGCCCGTGTCCTCGATGTCGGATATCCGGTCGAGGGCGTACACACGGTAAACGTCGTCCGGCTTTATGCCCTTTGCCCTGTTGCGGTCTGAATAGTAAGGACAGCGCGCCACTACGTACCACCGCCGCTTCACCACCTTCAGTAAATAAGGCTCTATCTCGAACGTGCTAGGGTACGGTTTGCCGAACCCCTGGTGCGTGACACTCAGCACGCGGTTACCTCTCATGGCCTCAGCAATGCACGTAAGCCACGTTTGCCCCGAGGGAATATCCTCGAAGATGATGCGATCCTCCAAGCGGCTGTCAGCCTGTATCTGGTTCAGCGTGGCATATGAACTTATCAGCCAGCTGTGCAGGCTGTTGCCGCGCAGGCGTCCGGGCTCGGTGATGTAGTAGCGGTAACCGTCGCCGGCATCGCATTTTATTTCCACGCCGAAGATGTCGAAAACAGCCTTCTGGTGGTTGTGGAACGTGCGCAGGGGCAGCGGCTCCTTGCAACTAAGTCCGCTATCCTGCCACAAGTCGCTGATTTCCTGATACGTCAGCCGTCTGTATCTCAGCAGGATGTCAACCAGCCACACGTACCGTCCGAAAAGATTTCCCGCCATGTCATTATTGTTTTGGTTGTGTTGCAAAGTTAACGGTTTGCCTATGAAAAATCAAGGCAGAGCCGAATATTTTTTGCTTTGATGAAAGATTATTCCTATTCTGCCATGATTCGGCATTGCATGTATATTACTTTGCAACCGAAAACAATGTAAAGCATAAAACAAAACGATTATGGCAACGATGAATCTTAGCAACGTTCTCATTGCAAGACATGACCTTTCAGGAAGCAAAAGGCCATGTTTTGCAATGCAATATGCCGCCTTTTGCAGCGTAAAAGGTAGCATGTTAGATTGTAAGGAATATGAGGCAGTTTGCTTTCTAAAAGCACTTTTAAGACATAGCGGTAATGGCATACCGAAGTTAAAAGCATTATGGAATGTTTCAATTTTTATTGTTTGCAATTTATTTAAAGATTAAATAGTAAATCCATAAGTGTTTTTTATATGCAAATAATTAGATGTTGAACATTGCTATTAATGAAAGTTAAAGCTCATAAAGGATGGAATATTTTCCCTATTTTTGTAAAACATTAAGTGTAAACCGTCATTGCATAAGTCAACGCATGGCGTTGAACAACACCTTAGACAAGAAAAAGTATATATGGGAACACATACGGAATACGATAAAATATCGGCTTCTTTACAGACTTTTTCCGACATACAAGCAGCCGCCTTGCATGAATATGAGAAGCTGTTAAGTTTTGCCGACGAATATAAAAAGGTGGCTGACAAGGAAAAACGTTCACTGCCTTATCAGATAAACGTCATCGACGAACTTCACATAAACGAGAATGGGCACAGCCGAATATTAACGCAACTCTTGAAGTTTGCCAATGCTAAAGGCGAATACGAGCTTTTGGAGTCCTTAATAGGGTACATCAAGAACTTGCATAACGCCGGTGAATGGGACAGAATCGAGATAAATCACCCCAACCCTACGCACGAGATTGCAAGGATAGACCTATGGGTGAGGGATGCGGATTACGCCATAATATTTGAGAACAAGATATATAATGCCAAAGATCAGGAAGCTCAACTGTCTACGTATATAGACAAGACAAAGGCTAAGGAGTATGCCGAAAAAAATATTTTCGTAGTATATCTTTCGCAGATGGGGCAAGAGCCAGACGACCAAACATGGGGCGACTACAAACAAGCGTTTGCTGACAGGTATGTCAATCTTTCTTTCCGTGATGACATATTGCCGTGGCTCAAGCATGAAGTGCTGCCCAACATCCGCGAGAAAGACATTTGCCTTAAGAGCGCAGTGATACAATATATCGACTATCTTGAAGGCCTTTTCTTGTTGAAATCAATATATAAAATAATGAATATGAACCTAGAAAAAATCATTAGTAGTCACTTTGAACTTGACAAGTGCAAAGACGACAAGGAGCGTGTGCGCCTGCTTTCGGAGAAGATCAAGGATATCGAAGAATTAAAAACACAAATGGAAAGTGTTAAAAGAAATCTCGAAAGAGCAATCAGGCAAAGGATGTTCGACAGTATGAAGCCATACGTTAAAATCAAATATCCTGATCTGGAGCCTGGATATCCGGAAGATTACGTAGGTGTATCAATGATGATTGGCAATAAAAAGACAGTTATAAGTATACAAGATGACGGAAAGCTTTACTGCCAAGTTGAATATGACAAACGAGAACAGCGTTTAGAAGAATCGCTATTAATAGGCTTAAAGGATATATTGCCGGATCCAAATAAAGATTTAACATGCATTTGGAAATATTTTAATATTAATGATTATGAGGGCGTTTATTCGTGTTTTCTCGAAGTAGTTGAAAGATGTTTGAATATGAAGGATAAATAAAATCTCCACCTCAGCCTTGTTTCTGCGCACCGTGCCGTTATCTTTGCGCCGTGTAATAATGTAAAGGTATAGAAGCGATGATAACGATTGACAATCACTACGCAAAGGTTTTCACGGACGACATGCTGTGACACACAAAACATGTGATTTTTGCAAAAGCAGGAACAAAAGAAAACATACATACTATGTACATCAATTACAAGGGACATAGGATATTTGCGTTCTCTGATACGCACGGCATGCACCGACGGATGAGCATCCCGGCGGATGCCGATATTCTGGTTTGCGCCGGCGACGGGACGTCTGACTTCTCGAAAGACAACATGGCCGACTTCCTTGAATGGTATTCAAGCGTGCCGGCACGGCTGCGCATTTTCATCGCCGGCAACCACGAGATAATCTTCAACTTTTATCCGCAGGCGGCAAGGGCGCTGGTGCCCGGCAACATCGTTTACCTTGAAGACGGCGGCTGTCTCTACCAAGACATATCTTTCTACAGCGTCTCGATGAAGGCGTTGCAGACGGGGAACGTGCCCCGGATACCCGGCGACACGGACTTCCTGATAACCCATTTTCCGCCCGAAGGCATCCTTGACGACGGCCGAGGCAGCGGCCTGCTGAAGGAAATGGTCGCGGAGCGAAGGCCAAGATACCACCTGTTCGGCCACGTACACACGCAAGGCGGAATGCAAACGGAGAGCGGCGGTACGACATTCTGCAACGTGTCATATTTCATGGAGCTGAAAAATATGCGATAAAAATCCGCCTTCTGCCTCGATTCGGCACACCACCGGCATAACTTTGCACCGTCATGCCACGTAAATTACAAGGACTAAACGCATTAGACTTAACTTGACGTGACGGGGCGTAGCCTCCGTGTTCAGCGGCAAAGGGCTGTTGACGTGAGGGCGAGGGAGGGTTTAGGGGATTTTGTTTCATCTAAAAACAACAGGCATTATGACGTTAAAGAATTTACTTACGCAACACGGTTTCGCCGAAATAAGGCAGCCGTTCATGCGCCTATGGCAAACAAACGAGCCGAAGTCGGCTGCGCGGCTTGACCTCGGCAAATGGGAACGGATATACCGGAAAGTGCAGGCATTGGAACCGGTGCCCTCGGATTATTACATAGGCCTTGTAAGACGTTGGGAACATTGCAGCCCGATGATCGACATGAACTGCTCCGTTTACGCAAAGGCCGACGGCCGGCGCGACGGTCCCGTGGCCTGCCATCCATCGTGGAGGGAAACCGTCGGCATGGAGGTAACGTTGCTTGAAGACGACATCGAGCTTACGCCGCAAGAGCTTGCCGCCGGCCTTTTCTGGGAGATAACCTATTTCGGCGGAACTGAGGAAATAGCTCGGCGGAACATGGAAAACGTATTTAACATAGAAAACAAATGAAAATGACAACGAAAATAATCCAGTTCATTCAGACGGCCATGCTTGCCGTACCCGGGAAACAAATGAAAACGAAACTCATCGTGCTCATATTGACGGAATTGCTTTTGGCCATAATCATTTATACAGCCATTTCCCATTGCGGAGGAATGTCGGATGAACGATGGATAAGATTTGTTTTTTAATAAATAATTATATCGAACCGACATTAATAAATTAATTGACATGAAAGAAAAGAATGAAGAGAATCAGGTGGCAATCATCACCAAAGAGTGGGAAATAACAAAAGACTACATCTTTGAAGTAGCAATGAAACACGGACTGATAAACCTTGACTGGCATGATTTTGAAAACTTTGCCTACAAGTACAAGCCTCTGCTGGCGATAAAAGCAGACGGCTACGGCACAATGTCAGACCAAGTGTCAATCGCCTTGAAGGGAATAAACCTGCAAGCCGACGTTAAGGTTTCCGCAGTAATAATATCGATGGCATTCAAGCCGTCAAGTCCAATGGCCATAGATGAAATGAAAGGAATGAATGCAAATTTGGATGAATTGACAAATCAAGGCACTGACATCCTGTGGGGATTACGTGAAGCCGACGGCATCCCTTATGAACGCAGTGCCACCTTATACGTATTCGCATAACCACAACCAAGCAGCCTTATGGCAGACGTATGCAGCCGTTTAAATGGCGTAATACACTTTTATAACGCCTCATTAAAACAAATAAGGCTGATAATCAGTCGATTATCAGCCTTTCTAAGTACCCAGAGCCGGGGTCGAACCGGCACGGGTTGCCCCACTGGTGTTTGAGACCAGCGCGTCTACCGATTCCGCCATCTGGGCTTTTATGTGGGTGCAAAGATAAGTAAAATTTCGGAATTGACAAATTTTTAATTGAAAAAACTTAAAATAATTGGCAGTGACGACAATTATGCTTATCTTCGTATCGTGATATAAATCTGTAATACTATGGTGGAAAACAAGAATAACTTTTGCCTGATTCTGGCCGGAGGCAAAGGCCGGAGGCTGTGGCCATGCAGCAGAGAAAACTGCCCGAAGCAGTTTCTCGACTTCTTCTCTACGGGACGGACGCTGCTGCAGCAGACATACGACAGGATGTCCGCCTTCATCCCGAAGGAGAACATTTACGTCAGCACCAACCAGATTTACGCCGGCATGGTGACCGAACAGTTGCCCGAGCTGCCGAGGCTGAACATACTTAGCGAACCTATCTTCAGGAACACGGCGCCGAGCTTGGCTTGGGCCACGCACAGGATACTGCACGTGGACGCCGGGGCGAGGCTTGTCGTAGTGCCGTCTGACCAAGCGGTGTTCAAGGAGGACGAGTTCAGGCGCAACGTGGTTGAGGGGCTCGACTTCGTAGGCGCGAAGGACTGCCTGCTGACAATGGGAATAAGGCCGACGCGGCCCGAGCCGGGATACGGATACATACAGACGGGCGACAAGGAGGAAGGAAGGGACGTGTACAAGGTGAAGTCGTTCACGGAGAAGCCCGACCGCGAGTTTGCCAAGATGTTCATGGAGAGCGGCGAGTTTTATTGGAACACGGGCTTGTTCCTGGCCAACGTGAAGTTTCTGCGCGAGGCTCTAAAGAAGATATTTCCGCCCGTGCTGCGCAACTTCAAGGACAAGGATGGAAAGCCTTACGACGTGACGGCCGAGCTTGAGTTCGTCAAGGAGAACTTCCCGGCGTACCCCAACCTATCGATAGATTACGGCATTCTCGAGAAGAACGACAACGTGTACGTGATGAAGTGCGATTTCGGCTGGGCCGACCTCGGCATGTGGCATTCCATTTACGAGAGCATGAGCAAGGGCGAGGGCGACAACGTGGTGATAGGCTCGCGCGTGATAACCGAAGACAGCCGCAACAACATCATCAAGCTGCCCGACGACCATCTCGGCATCATCAACGGTCTTGACGGCTACATCGTGGCCGAGAAGGGCAATGTGCTACTCATCTGCAGGAAAGAAGACTCCTCGGCGTTGATAAGGAAGTATGTCAACGAGGTGCAGGTGAAATACGGAGAGGAGTTCATTTAAAGTTAAAAATTAAGAGTTAAGAAAATATGCATTAACTGTTTAAGCAACAAGACATATTTTCTTAACTCTTAGAGCCTGTTTAAATTTTGTTCAGCAACATCCTTATTGCAGCAAGTTTCACCATTTCCTCAGCCGAATCGAA
>CALUFN010000013.1 GCA_944319945.1 uncultured Prevotella sp. | reverse complement strand
AGCTCGCCGGAACAGAGCGCGGTATCACCGAGCCTACTCCTACTTTCTCTGCTTGCTTCGGCCAGGCATTCCTCGAGTTGCATCCTACCAAGTACGCAGAGGAGCTGGTTAAGAAGATGGAGAAGAGCGGCGCTAAGGCTTATCTCGTAAACACCGGCTGGAACGGAACGGGCAAGCGCATCTCTATCCGCGACACCCGCGGCATCATCGACGCCATCCTGAACCACTCTATCGACGCAGCCCCGACGAAGACTATTCCTTACTTCAACTTCGTCGTTCCTACGCAGCTTGAGGGCGTTGACCCCAACATCCTCGACCCGCGCGACACTTACGCTGACGCAGCACAGTGGGAAGAGAAGGCTAAGGACCTGGCAGGACGCTTCATCAAGAACTTCAAGAAGTATGAAAGCAACGAGGCCGGCAAGGCTCTCGTAGCAGCAGGACCGAAACTCTAATTCATAGCTCCATACAAAAGGAAGGCGTACCCGACTGACGGGTGCGCCTTTCGTTTTTTAGCCCGTTGCGGCGCGGTTGGGGGCCGGGCGTATTCCCGTCGGCGGCTTGCGGCCGCTCCGCTCACTTTGACTTATGTCAAATTTTTAACTTTCGTATGCAAAAAACATAGGTTGAATATTGTTTTTATGTGTACAATTTACTATCTTTGCACTCGCATTCGTGAGAATGTTTTTTCATAGGTTAGTAGTTTGATAGATTTAAGGTAAAGATTATGTTATTAGATTTTGAAACAATAATGATGCCGCCGTCGTCCGCAATGGCATGACAAGTTTTGTTTCATGGCAGACCGTTCGACAGTGGCATACGTTAGCGCAAAGGCAGGCATGAGTGACTCACCCCTGCCTTTTCGTGTTTTTATCCCACAACCCTATAACCCCAAACCTCATAACCCCACAACCTCACAACCTCACAACCCCAAACCTCACAACCCCATAACCCCACAACCTCAAAATCATTTAAAAAACTTTTTATTGTCTATAAAAAAGTCCAATTTCTTAGCATTTTAGGCAATAAAGGATGTAAAAGACGTTCTATTTAAAGAATTCTGATTAAATTTGCAGCTAAAATCAAAATAGTTTTGGAAAGAATGAAAAGGATTATCCGACCTTTTGTCTTGTTGCTCTCGGCATTGTTCCTTACGGTTTCGTGCATGAGTGACGACGACGATTTTGCAGATATAACCTTCTACAGTGATACAGCCATAACTTCGTTTTCTCTCGGGACGCTCAACCGCACGATGTGGACAAAGTCGTCAACGGGCGAGGACAGCTCTTACGTGGCCGAGCTGCAAGGAAGCAACTATAAGTTTTACATCGACCAGATAAACAGGAAGATATACAACCCCGACTCGCTGCCGAAAGGCACCGACGCGGCGCACGTGATATGCAACGTAACGTCGAAGAACAGCGGTACGATAGTGATAAAAAACGTTGACAGCGACACGCTCAACTACTATGACTCGGAAGACTCGATAGACTTCACCCAGCCGCGCGAGTTCCGCGTCTATGCCTTAGACGGGAGCGCCTACCGCGCCTATACCGTAAGCGTCAACGTGCACAAGGAAGACCCCGACTCGCTCAACTGGCACGACACCGGCATCTGCCCTGATTTCACTTCGATGACGGGCATGAAAGCCGTAGCCGTGGGAGGTAGGCTTACCGTGCTCGGATGCGTGGGCGGCGCCACTGTGGCCTACTCGCGGCAAACGGCCGAAGGGGCGGCATGGAGCCGACTGACTACCAACGTAGCCCTCGACGCCGGCGCATACTCAAACCTGACGGAGTATGCCGGAACGATTTACACCGTAAGCGGAGGCAGCGTGCTCGCCTCCGTCGACGGGGCTACGTGGAACGTTGTCTGCGCCCAGGGACCGGCCAGGCTGCTCGGGGCCGGACGCAAGAAGATGTACGGACTCGGGCAAGACGGACGCCCCGTAGTGTCTGAAGACGGAGGCGCAACGTGGACGGCCGACGGCATCGTGGGCGATGCCGCCAACCTGCCGTCGCAAGACTTCTCGCTTGCCTGCCTGCCCCTTGACACCGACGACGAGGCCGAGTATGTCATAATGACGGGCAACCGCGACGTCGCTGCCTGTCCCGACGACTCCGTGGCAATGGTGTGGAACAAGGTGGAAGAGTATTCCGACGGTTCTCAGCCCCACTCGTGGATGTATTGCAACGAACGTAACAACCACGAGCTGCCTCGACTGTCCAACCTTACTGTGGTGGCTTACGGCGACGTGCTGCTCGCCGTAGGCGGACGCGGACAGGGCACGAGCACCGCCGCGGCCTTCTCGCAGGCCTATGTCAGCGAGGATAACGGCCTTACGTGGCACAAGAACGGCAGCTATTACCTGCCCGAAGGCTTTACCAACGACGGCAGCGACGTGTTCGCCCTTGCCGTAGACGATGACGACTACATGTGGCTGGTGGCCGGCGGCACGGGCGACGTGTGGCGCGGGCGGCTCAACCGTCTTGGTTGGGAAGACTGGCAGACGTCGTTCACCGAATAAGACAAAACGAGATAAGCCATGACGTTGCGCATCAGAGCATTACTGTTTTCGGCGGTATTCGCGCTATCTACGCTCGGAGCCTCGGCCCAGGACGAGTACGAATACCGAATGGAGATAGGTGTGGGCGCAGGCATGGTGAGCTATCAGGGCGACTTCAACGGCAGCATACTTAAGAATATGCAGCCGTCGACGTCGTTTATATTGAGACGGGTGCTCAACCCTTACATGGACTTGAAGTTTGACCTGACTTACGGTACGCTTAAGGGAAGTTCGGCCGACGTTAAGACGTGGTATCCTGAGCTGGCCGAGAATCCGATAGAGTTTAAAAACACGCTGGTCGACGTGGGCGTGACCTACGAGTACAACTTCTGGCCTTACGGCACGGGCCGCGAATACCGGGGAGCCAAGAGGTTCACCCCGTTCGTGTTCTTGGGGCTGGGCGCCACTTACGTAGATGCCGGCGGGGAAAGCGTCTTTACGGCCAACCTGCCGATAGGCTTAGGCGTGAAATACAAGATAGGAAAGAGGCTGAACCTCGGCTTGGAATGGGCTGCGCACTTCTCGTTGAGCGACAAGCTCGACGGTGTGGAAGACCCTTACGGCATAGAAAGCTCGGGGATGTTTAAGAATACCGACTGCTACTCTGTGCTCAAGCTGACGTTGACCTACAGCTTCATGCCAAAATGTAAAATATGCAACAAGGATGACTGATACTAAAATCGACATGAACCGCATACCGCGGCACATCGCCATAATAATGGACGGCAACGGCCGTTGGGCGACCGAACGAGGCAAACAACGCAGCTACGGCCATCAGGCCGGGGTTGACACGGTGCGCAAGATAACGTCTGAATGCACCCGCTTGGGCGTGAAGTTCCTTACGCTATACACGTTCTCCACCGAGAACTGGAGCCGCCCGGCCGACGAGGTAGCGGCCTTGATGGGCCTCGTGCTCAGCTCGCTCGAAGACGAGATATTCATGAAAAACAACGTGCGCTTCCGTGTTATCGGCGACATGGACCGCCTGCCTGCCGCCGTGAGGGACAAGCTGCAGGAAACCATGGACCACACTGCCGGCAACACGACGATGACCATGGTGGTGGCCCTGAGCTACTCGTCGAAGTGGGAGATCACTAAGGCCGTCAGGGAGATAGCCGCCGAGGTGGAGGCCGGCAGGCTGGCCCCGGCCGACATCGACGAGGATGCGATTTCAGCGCGCCTGCAGACCAACTTCATGCCCGACCCCGAACTGCTCATCCGCACGGGCGGCGAGCTGCGCATATCCAACTACCTGCTTTGGCAGATAGCTTATTCCGAACTTTATTTCTGCGACACATACTGGCCCGACTTCGACGAGGAGTGCCTGCATAAGGCCATAGCCAGCTACCAAAGCCGCCAAAGGCGTTTCGGCAAGACCGAGGCCCAGGTAGAAAACAATGATTAAACCCAAGACAACTTGACTGACGAAGATGAATAGGATAAAAGGTTGCTTAACGCTGCTTGCCGCGCTGCTGATGTGCATCGGCGCGACGGCTCAGGAGAAGATAGTCAATCCTGACATTTCATACGCCGGCGTGCCGCGCACGTGCTATATCGGCGGCATGGCGGTTTCTGGCGTCGAAGGTTACGAGGACTACATGCTGACGGGCATATCCGGACTGTCGATAGGGCAGAAGGTGGAGGTGCCCGGCTCCGACCTCTCCGACGCCGTGAAACGTTATTGGAGGCACGGACTGTTCTCTAAGGCCCAGCTCGCCGTCGACTCGATCGTCGGCGACAGCGTTTACCTGCACTTCTATCTCGCTTTGCGCCCGCGAGTGTCTACCATCAATTACGTAGGCGTGAAGAAGTCTGAGAAGGAAGACCTCGAGGCCAAGCTCGGCCTGCTGAAGGGCAACCAGATAACGCCTAACATGATAGACCGCGCCAAGCTGCTGGCCAAGAACTATTTCGACGAGAAGGGATACAAGAACGCCGACATCAACATCATGCAGCGCGACGACGTTACCGGCAAGAACCAGGTGATACTCGACGTCATCGTAGACAAGAAGGAGAAGATAAAGGTGCGCCGGATAATCATAGAGGGCAACGAGCAGCTGGCCGACAAGAAGATCAAGGGCGGACTGTTTAAGAAGGGAGCCTTCAAGAAACTGCACGAGGCCGGCAAGTTCACGTCGCTGTTCAAGTCGAAGAAATATACGCCCGAGCGTTACGAGGAAGACAAGAAAAACCTCATCGACAAGTATAACGAGCTGGGCTTCCGCGACGCCGTGATTGTGCGCGACAGCGTGTGGAACGTTGACGACAAGCACGTTAACATATTATTAGAGGTGGACGAGGGCAAGAAGTATTACATCCGCAACATCACCTGGGTGGGCAACACCGTGTTTACGAGCGACTACCTCGGCCGCGTATTGGGCATGAAGAAGGGCGACGTGTACAACCAGAAGCTGATGAACAAGCGCCTCTCTGAAGACGAGGACGCCGTGGGCAACGAGTATTGGAACCGCGGTTACCTCTTTTACAACCTGCAGCCTACCGAGGTTAACATCGTCGGCGACTCGATCGACCTCGAGATGCGCATAATGGAGGGCAACCAAGCCCACATCAGCCACGTGCGCATCAACGGCAACACGCGCGTCTACGAGAACGTGATACGCCGCGAGCTCAGGACTAAGCCCGGCGACCTTTTCTCTAAGGAGGCTCTCGAACGCTCGGCCCGCGAGCTTGCCTCAATGGGGCACTTCGACCCCGAGCAGGTGGCTCCCGACGTGCAGCCCAACTACGAGGAGGGCACCGTAGACATCGACTGGGACCTCGTGCAGAAGTCTAACGACCAGGTGGAGTTCTCGCTCGGTTGGGGACAGACTGGCGTGATAGGCCGTATCGGACTGAAGCTCAACAACTTCTCAATGGCCAACCTCTTTAATAAGAACAAGGAGCACCGAGGCATCATGCCCGTGGGCGACGGCGAGGTGCTCTCGTTGGGAGCGCAGACCAACGGTACGTACTACCAGTCATACAACGCGTCGTATTCTACCAACTGGTTTGGAGGCAAGCGTCCGATACAGTTCACCGTGGGTGCTTACTTCTCAAAGCAGACCGACGTGTCAAGCAATTACTACAACCAGGGATGGATGAACAACTATTACAACTATCTTTACGGAATAGGTAACAGTTGGAACAATTATTACGAAAACTTCTACGACCCCGGCACTTACGTCAAGCTCATCGGCGTGTCGCTCGGTTGGGGTAAGCGCCTGCGCTGGCCCGACGACTATTTCCAGCTCTCTGTGCAGCTGGCTTACCAGCGATACATGCTGAAAAACTGGCGCTACTTCCTCGTGACCAACGGTAACTGCAACAACCTCAACCTCGGCATAACGCTCTCACGCGTGTCTACCGACAACCAGCTCTTCCCCCGTCGCGGTTCGGAGTTCATGGCCTCGCTTACCATCACTCCGCCCTGGTCGCTGTGGGACGGCAAGGACTACAAGGCTCTTTCAGACATCTACAACGCCGAGGTGGCTAACGGCCAGTCTACTTCAGACAAGGCCACGGCCGCGCAGCGCGAGAAATACCGCTGGGTGGAGTATTACAAGTGGAAGTTCCGCGCCAAGACCTACACCGCCCTCACCCGCGGCCAGAAGTGTCTCGTGCTGATGACCCGCGTAGAGTTCGGTATCCTCGGCGCGTACAACAAGTATAAGAAGTCGCCCTTCGAGACCTACTACATGGGCGGCGACGGAATGAGCGGCTACTCTACGGGCTACGCCGAAGAGACCATCGGCCTGCGCGGATACGAGAACGGAAGCCTCACGCCTTACCGTGCCGAGGGCTACGCCTACGACCGCTTCACGCTCGAGCTGCGCTACCCGTTCCTGCTGGGCAACACCACGATTTACGGTCTCGGGTTTGTCGAGGCCGGTAACGCTTGGACAGACACCAAGAAGTTTAACCCCTTCGACATGAAGCGTTCGGCCGGCATCGGCGTGCGCATCTATCTCCCGATGGTCGGCCTCATGGGTATCGACTGGGCCTACGGTTTCGACAAGGTGTTCGGCAGCCGCGGCGGCAGCCAGTTCCACTTCATCCTCGGACAGGAGTTCTAAGGGAATTAAGAGTTAAGACAAGGAGCGGGCGGGGCTTTGCCCATCGGCCTAATCGGTATCATCGGTCAAATAAAATAAAACAGTATTATGAGAAAGATCATTATTGCAGCCGTGCTGGCCTTAGTGGCCGTTACGGCAAACGCGCAGAAGTTTGCGCTCATCGACATGGAATACATCCTGAAGAACATTCCGGCTTACGAGCGCGCCGACGAGCAGCTCAACCAGGTGGCCAAGAAATGGCAGGCCGAGGTTGACGCTCTCAACACTGAGGCCGCCACGCTGTATAAGAATTATCAGAACGAGGTAGTCTTCCTCTCGCAGGAGCAGAAGCAGGCGCGCCAGCAGGCCATCAACGACAAGGAGAAGCAGGCGGCCGAGCTGAAGCGCAAGTATTTCGGCCCCGACGGCGAGCTTTTCAAGAAGCGCACGAGCCTCATGACGCCCATACAAGAGGAAATCTACAACGCCGTGAAAGACATCTGCGACCTGCGCGGCTATTCGCTCGTGCTCGACCGCGCGTCAGACTCGGGCATAATCTTCGCCTCGCCCAAGATAGACATAAGCAACGAAGTGCTGTCAAAGTTGGGCTACACTAACTGAAAACCGCTCATTTAACGTATCAAAAGCACATCTTTCATATATAAAAGATGTGTAATATGGTAATTTTGCATTATCTTTGCACACGTTTCACAATCGGAAAAATAAACAAAAACAATAGAGATTAAAAAAGAACGATGAAAAAGTTAGTATTAATGTTACTCTTGTTTGCGCCCCTCTCGATATTCGCGCAGACAGCAACACCCAAGTTCGGACACGTCAACGCACAGGCCATAATGCAAGGCCTGCCCGAGTTCATCAAGGCACGCGGAGAGCTCGAGGCCCAGTCGAAGCAGTACGAAAACGACATGAAGGCCATGCAAGACGAAATCCAGCGCAAGTCTGACGAGTATGATAAGAACCGCAGCACGATGAACGAAACCTCGCGCACCGAGGCCGAGACCGCCCTCAACCAGCTTATGCAGAGATACCAGCAGGCCTACCAAGACAACCAGCAGGCACTGCAAAAGGCACAGCAGGAGAAGCTCCAGCCGATAATGGACAAGATAATGACGGCTATCAAGAACGTAGGCAAAAACGGCGGATACGTCTACATCATGGACGTATCGGGCGGCATACCCTACATCAGCGACACGCTGAGCAAGGACGTCACCGAAGACGTTAAGGCCGAAATGAACAAGATAAAGTAAGAAACCGTTTCTAAGCCTGACACGGAAGGCCGACAAAGGGAGCCGAAGCAGTTAAGGACAACGCTCTTGCCGCATGCCGGCAACTATGCGTGCACGCGTCTTTAGCTCCTTCAGCTCCCTTTGCTTTTACCGCCGCCGGCGGACTGCGCACCCTAAAAAACATAGAGATGACAATGAACAACCGATACATGCGTAACATAGTGCTCGCGCTGCTCGCGGCGGTGATGTCGCCGCTGGCGGTCTGCGCCCAAACGGCCGCCGCGCCCTCGGCCGCAGTACCCTCGGCGGTGAAGTTCGGCTACTTCAGCTACAGCGAGGTCATGAAGTCGATGCCCGACTATGCCGTGGCGCAGCAAAACCTCGCGTCGCTGCGCAAGCAGTACGAGGACGAGACGAAACGCTCCGAGGAGGAGTTCAACCAGAAGTACGAGCTCTTCCTTGATGCCCAGGGCGAGCTTGACGGCCCAATACTCAAGAAGCGACAGGCCGAGCTGCAGGAGCTGCTCACCAAGAGCATAGAGTTTAAGAACGAGGCGCGCCGACTGCTCCGCCAGGCCCGCGCCGACATGTACGCGCCCTTGCGTAAGAAGCTGGCGGCCCTGCTGGCCAACATAGGCCGGAAGCACGGCTACGCCTTCATCCTCAACACAGACGGCGACGCCCTGCCTTACGTCAATCCGGCCAACGGCGAAGACATCACCGACATAGTGAAAGGTGCCGTAGCCGCCAGTGCCGCCAAGCACGCGCCCGTGCAGCCGACCGTAGACGAGGACGACGACCTCGACATAGACGACATCACCCCCGATGATGCCGACCTCGATATAGTAAAGTAGGGTTGTGCGGTTGTGTAGGGTTATGCGGTTGCACGGTTTTTCGGTTATGAGGTATTAGTTTCATAATCTCAAAACGATATTGTACCGTATAACCGTAAAACCCCACAACCGTAAAACCCCACAACCGCATAACCCCACAACCCCACAACCGTAAAAATGACCCCAAACTTACCACAAGGCCCGATAGGAGTGTTCGACTCCGGCTACGGCGGGCTTACCATACTTCACCAGATGCGCAGCCTGCTGCCGCAATACGATTACCTTTACCTCGGCGACAACGCCCGGGCGCCTTATGGTCCGCGCTCGTTCGACGTGGTTTACCAGTTTACGCGCGAAGCCGTGGTCAAGCTCTTTTCGCTCGGCTGCCACCTCGTCATCCTCGCCTGCAACACCGCCTCGGCCAAAGCCCTGCGCACCATACAGCAGAACGACCTGCCGCAGATAGACCCGCAGCGCCGCGTGCTCGGCGTAATCCGTCCCACGGCCGAGTGTATAGGCCGGATAACGCGCACGCGCCACGTGGGCGTGCTCGCCACCGAGGGCACCATCAAGAGCGAGAGCTACGTGATGGAGATCAATAAGCTCTGGCCCGACGTCAAGGTGACGGGCGTGGCCTGCCCCCTGTGGGTGCCCCTCATCGAGAACAATGAGTACGACACGCCCGGAGCCGACTATTTCGTAAAGAAGCGCATGGACGCCCTCATGCTGCGCGACCCCGAGATAGACTCCGTGATACTCGGCTGCACCCATTATCCGCTGCTTTTAGACAAGATACTCAAGTACACCCCGCGCGGCGTGAAGATAGTGCCCCAGGGCGAATACGTGGCCGAGAGCCTCCGCGACTATCTCGCGCGCCATCCCGAGATGGACGCCCTCTGCGCCAAGCACGGCACGTGCCGCTACCTCACCACTGAGAGTGCCGCCAAGTTCGGCGAGTCCGCCCGCATCTTCATGCACGAGCCCGTGGAGGTGGAGACCATAACGCTCGGGCTTTAAGGGTTGTGGGGTTTGCGGTTATAAGGTTATTCGGTTTTTGTTGATTTTACGTAAATATTTCTACTTTTTTGCGTAAAATATTTATTTGTGTCGTTTTTTTGTATATTTGCTTTCGTAATTACATTTAATAACGCTAAGCCTATGAAAAGTAATCTATTCTTATTCTTTACTCTCTTGCTGTTTGTCGTAGGATGTACGGACAACGAGGAGATTCACCCCGTAGTTCCCGTGGATGCTGGGGGAGAGATAGAGGTGTCAGAGTCTGTCGTGACTTTTACTACCGGCTATTCAGATACGGTGAGCATAGACGTTGAAGGCACGCGCTGGTGGGTTGACAATATAGTTGTAGAAGACACCACGGCTGTTGTAGACCGAGCGGACAAGGATGCCATGGCCGAAGGAGAAGATTTCTCCACCGTGTGCCGCTGGCTTACGGTAAGCCGGACTGGCGGCAGGCTCGAATTGGCCGTAGAGGATAATTTTGTTATCGATGAACGTTCGTTCAGCGTTACGTTGGCGTCAGAGGGCGATACGGTCACGATAGAAGGCAAACAGAATGGAGTACCTACGGGATATTGGGGCGACATAATAGGCCTTGAGCCTACAAGCGTGACATTCTCGGCGGAGGGCGGCACGGCCGAATGCTCCACTGACAAGGCTAATTGGGAGGTGATTCAGATAAAGGTGGACGGCGAAACTACTACCTCTACGCTCGATGAGCGCAATGAGCAACACCGTACAGGGAAGTTTGAAAAGACCATAGGTTGGCTCACCGTCAGGGCCGACGGCGTAAAGCTCTACGTTACCACGGCTCCTAACGACACGGGGCGTGAGCGCAAGTTTGAAGTAGTGCTTGAGTCAGGCGACTGCTTTAACCGTCTTTACGGTACGCAGGCTGCCGAGTGAGCTTGCCGTTTTTGCTGTGATTGAAACCATCCGGATGTCCTCCGTCCGGGCGTGCGTTTACGAGCGTATTCCGAAAGGCCGCCTTCCGCGCTGCGGAAGGCGGCCTTTTGCCGTGTAACCTGCGGCCTTTCGCACGCCGAAAGGCCGCAGGTTGTATGGCCGTGCGCAAATGGTTGAGGCTCAACGCCTTGCGCCTTTGCTTCAGATTGATGCAAAAATGTTGTCCAAATGCGTAGGATTTACGATGAGATTGTGTATTTTTGCATGTTAAGAAATTTTTCTTTTAATCTGAATATTAAAGGTTTACAAATATGGATTTGCAAAAGATAAATGTTTATAAGCAGGCTTTTGACGGTATAACGCATACCATAGGCGGCGATGATGACAATGTAGAGGTGGAAGTGTGGTTTGCCCGTGAGCTGCAGTCTGTTTTGGGCTATGCGCGTTGGGAGAATTTCTTGGTTGCGCTGAAACGCGCAGTAGAATCTTGTAAGACGCAGGGCGCAGACGTTGACGACCATTTTCGTGAGGTCACGAAAATGGTCGAATTAGGCAGTGGGGCCAAGCGCGAAGTTACTGATTTCATGCTTACCCGTTATGCGTGTTATCTTATTGCCCAAAACGGCGACCCGAGAAAAGAGGAAGTCGCTTTCGCCCAGGGCTATTTTGCCGTGCAGACACGCCGTGCGGAACTTATAGAAGAACACATCAGGCAGATGTCGCGGCTGACATTCCGAGAGAGGTTGCGTGCGTCGGAGAAGCAGTTGTCGCAGAACATATATCAGCGCGGAGTTGACGACAAGGGCTTCGGCCGCATACGCTCAAAGGGTGATAAGGCCCTGTTCGGAGGTCATACTACGGAGGATATGAAGCGACGGCTCGGGATAAAGTCAACAAGGCCGTTGGCCGATTTCCTGCCTACGCTTACGATAGCAGCCAAAAACCTTGCTACCGAGATGACCAATTACAACGTGGAGAATAAGGACTTGTACGGAGAAAAGAATATTACGGCCGAGCATGTGCAAAACAACACCAGCGTAAGGCAGATGTTGGGACAGCGGGGCATCAGGCCCGAGGACCTGCCTGCGGCTGAGGACATTAAGAAGATTGAACGCCGTGTGGCAGGCAATGAGAAGAAAATGGAGAAAACAACGCCTAAACTGCCTAAGAAAAACATTGAATAATATGATGCTCAACGTCTTGCCTATTTTGCGCCGGCAAGCGCAAAAATACTCGTGCGGCGGGGCGATAATCCGATTTTTTTCAGTAATTTTGCATCGCATTGGGACAATCCGTCCCATTTGTCTTATTTAACAAACACGATTATGGAAGAAGCTAAAAACTATAAGCGCACCACCGTCACCGCCGCACTGCCTTACGCCAACGGCGGAGTGCACATAGGCCACTTGGCCGGAGTGTACGTGCCGGCGGACATCTACGTGCGCTACCTGAGACTCAAGGGCGAGGACGTGAAGTTCATCTGCGGAAGCGACGAGCACGGAGTGCCCATCACCATCCGCGCCAAGAAGGAGGGCGTGACGCCGCAACAGGTGGTAGACCGCTACCACTCGATGATAAAGAAGAGCTTCGAGGACTTCGGCATATCGTTCGACATATACAGCCGAACCACGTCTGAGACCCACTCGCGCGTGGCTTCCGACTTCTTCAGGAAGCTCTACGACGAGGGTAAGCTCGTGGAGAAAACCTCCATGCAGTATTACGACGAGGAGGCCCGCCAGTTCCTTGCCGACCGCTACATCACGGGCGAGTGCCCCCACTGCCACAACCCGAAGGCCTACGGAGACCAGTGCGAGAAGTGCGGCTCTGACCTCGACCCCACGGAGCTTATCAACCCCGTGAGCGCAATAAGCGGCTCTAAGCCCGTGCTCCGCGAGACTAAGAACTGGTACCTGCCGCTCAACGAATACCAAGACTGGCTGAAGCAATGGATACTGGAGGGCCACAAGGAGTGGCGACCCAACGTCTACGGCCAGTGCAAGTCGTGGCTCGACATGGACCTGCAGCCCCGCGCCATGACGCGCGACCTCGACTGGGGAATACCCGTGCCCGTGGAGGGAGCCGAGGGCAAGGTGCTCTACGTGTGGTTCGACGCCCCGATAGGCTACATCTCAAACACGCAGGAACTGCTGCCCACGGAGTGGGAGAAGTGGTGGAAAGACCCCGAGACGCGCCTCGTACACTTCATCGGCAAGGACAACATCGTGTTCCACTGCCTCATCTTCCCCACGATGCTTAAGGCCCACGGAGGCTACATCCTGCCCGACAACGTGCCTGCAAACGAGTTTCTCAACCTTGAGAACGACAAGATCTCAACATCTCGCAACTGGGCCGTGTGGCTGCACGAATACCTCGAGGAGATGCCCGGCAAGCAAGACGTGCTGCGCTACGTGCTCACGGCCAACGCTCCCGAGACTAAGGACAACAACTTCACCTGGCGTGATTTCCAGGAACGCAACAACAGCGAACTGGTGGGCATCTACGGCAACTTCGTAAACCGCGCCCTGCAGCTCACCAAGAAATACTTCGACGGCTGCGTGCCCGCCTGCGGCGAGCTGCAGGACATCGACCGCGAGACGATAGCCGAGTTTCACGACGTGAAGGCCTCCGTTGAGCGTCTGCTCGACGGCTTCAAGTTCCGCGACGCATTGAAGGAGGCCATGAACCTGGCCCGCATCGGCAACAAGTACATCGCGGACACCGAGCCGTGGAAGGTGGCCAAGACCGACATGGCGCGCGTGGAGACCATCCTCAACATCTCGCTCCAGCTCGTGGCCAACCTGGCCATAGCCTTCGAGTCGTTCCTGCCCTTCAGTAGCGCAAGGCTCAGAAAGATGCTCAACATCGACTCGTTCGACTGGAACCGCCTCGGCTCCACCGACCTGCTCGCCGCCGGCCACCGTCTGGCCGAGCCCGAACTGCTCTTCGATAAGATAGAAGACGGCGCCATACAATACCAGCTCGACAAGCTCGAGGCCACCAAGAAGGCCAACGCCGAGGCCGCCTACAAGGCTAAGGAGGTGAAGCCCGTGATAGCCTTCGACGACTTCGAGAAGATAGACGTGCGCGTAGGTCTCGTCAAGGCGTGCGAGAAGGTGAAGAAGGCCGACAAGCTGCTCAAGTTCACCATCGACGACGGCAGCGGCCAAGACCGCACCATAGTCTCGGGCATAGCCAAGTATTACAAGCCCGAAGACCTCGTAGGCCGCCGCGTATGCTTCGTGGCCAACCTCGCCCCGCGCAAGCTGAAGGGCATAGAGAGCCAGGGCATGATACTCTCGGCCGAAGACTTCGACGGCTCGCTCAGCGTCGTCACCACCTCGGCCGACGTGAAGCCCGGCAGCCAGGTGTGCTGACGGTATTGAGCAACGGCGGTTATATTTATTTGTACACATTTTAAAAACAGCCACTGTAGGGACTCCGGTAATAAGTTAATGTCCCTGCAGCGGCTGTTTCCTTATATCGAACTCACGTTAAAAACATATTTGATTAATAGCTTTTGTGTTGTTTTTTTAGATGTTTATTCATTAACTTCTCAATGAATGAGCGCAAAGAGCTAAGTAGTTAACTCCGACGCGAAGCGTCTAACTCCCGTTAACTCTTTTTTGATACACATTATATATATAAGGTGTAAGGACCGGCCGGCTACACGTTTTTTGGGAAAAACATGCGCATTAACTTTTTTTTTCTTTTTCGGGGGGGGATAATTTTTAATTATTTATTATATTTGCGACCAATATATATAATTTTAAATCTTTCTTATCAGAAAATACATGAAAACAGAGCGTGTAACGGCAATACTTTTAAAAGACAGTATCATCTGATTACATTGTTTTTATAATGTTTTGTTCGTTTTAGGTGTATTTGATACATATATTGTAGGAATATGCTTTGCACGTAAAAAAATATAAAACCGGCAAGTACGGATCGTGATACGAATCATCGGCAGAAGTCTCCCTGGATATAAGACAGAAACGGTGAGATGTTAAGTTTAATAAATATTTACAATTATGCTAAAAGATTTACTTTACAGTGCGTGTGTAGCTGCTGCGTTGGCAGTTTCCACAGGAGCGCAGGCCCAGACCGCCTACGTCGGCTTGAAAAGCATGCCGTCGTCATCGTCGGGTCTTGAAGGCTGGGAGGGACGTATGATCTCTTTCGATGTTACTGACCCCGCCACGATTACCGGCGAGTACTGCAAGATACCCACCGACGAGGCAATGATGGAAGACTTCTACATCAAGGCCGGCGCCACCGTGGGCGACACTTATTACGCCTACGTAGAGGGCGACTTCAGCTCGGGTAACTTCCGCACGTTCAACTTCGAGACCGACGAGATTACGAAGCTCTCTGACAACACCGCCAGCTTCACCATCTCCGACATGACCTACGACCCCGTGACAGAGCAGCTCTTCGCCCTGCGCACAATGTCGAACACATGCGAGCTTTACACTGTAGACCTTGAAGACGGCTCGCTCGAGCGTTACGACTCGATAACCAACGCCTCGTTCAACGCCATAGCAGCCGACGGCGAGGGCAACGTCTACGGACTGAAGTACACCCAGACGGGCGACCTCGGGGCAAACGTAGCCAACTTCACGCTCTATACTTACGACGTTGAAGCCAAGACGTGCACCGAGCTGCGCCAGATAGGCTCGATTGACGGTTCGGTACAGTCTACTACGATGGAATATTACGACGGGAAACTCTACTTCATCCACAACAAGAGCCTTGCCAGCGTCAACCCCGCCGAGGGCGACCTCAGCGTGGTCGAGACGGAGATACCCGTCAGCTCGATGGCCGGACTTACGTTCACCAAGTCGACGGCTAACGGAGCTGCCGGAGGCGGCGACGAGCCTGACGACCCCGACCAGCCCGTTGACACAGGCCTGAGGGTGAAGTACGTTGAGACATGGGGCAGCACAATGGGTGACGTTCCCGAGAACGAGCCTTCAAAGCGCCAGGTTACATGGTACGACCAGTACAACAACCCCGTGCGCATGGGTAATTACGGCCGCATGTACAGTGACGGCGGCGGCATGAGCGACGAGTGGCAAATAATGAACTACACGAAGTACGACTACGACGCCAACCACCGCATGATAAGCTCTCACTCTGAGCAGTACGGCCAGTACAGCGGCGAAGACTTCGTGTTCAAGGCCACTGCGGATACCATCAATTACGAGTATGACGCCGAGGGACGCCTCGTTAAGGAAATCGACGTTTACGCAGGCTCTTACACCGTTTACGAGTATGACGACGCAGGCCAGCTCACTTACGAGGCACGCATGGTGCCCGACTATTACGGAGCACACGGCGGACAGGACTACGTGATGGAGTCGAAGACTTACTCAGACTTCGTTAGCTTCAACCAGCCCAAGCTCATCGTAGGCGACGGCGCTTACGACAGCTACAAGTTCTTGACCGACGTAGAGTACGACGCCGACAACCACAAGGTGAAGGCCACCAAGTGGAACGCCGACCGCTCGGTTAAGCAGACCGTGGAATACTGGACTTGGCGCAACGACTCTATCGTCGATTACCTTACTTATAAGGCTAAGAGCGACGGCAACGGCGGATGGACCGAGGAGCCGAGCAAGCGCATCACTTACGACTGCGTTGACGGCGACCCGAACAAGGTGAGGGAACTCGGCTGGAACTACGACAAGGAGACCGGCACATGGAACGCCAACGTTTACAGCCAGGTTACGTTCTACGCCAACTATGACGCAGCTTACGCACCGACCGACCTTACGGCAGAGCCTGTAGAAGGCGAGATCAACACTTACGAGCTTTCATTCGCAGCACCGTCGGTTCCGGGCTTCGGCGAGGTTTCGTTCGACGTTTACCGCCACGGCTTCCTGATCGGCAACGTGAAGATGTCAGACGAAGGCGCGTTCGACCCGCAGACCGGCCGCGTTACCTACATTGACAAGAACGTGCCCAACGGCAGCTACGACTACTTCGTACAGACAATCGTCAACGACGAGATCAGCGGCGAGAGCATGGCTTACAACGTTTCAAACACCATTGATACCAACCCGTACGTTGAGCTGCCCGCAGCCACCAACCTCCGCGTCATCGGCTATGACAACTCTACCGGCTCAGACCTCGTGACCGTGGCTTGGGACGCTCCCGACTACGACGAGGACCTGATGTTCCAGCGTTACAACGTGTTCATCACCCAGCTGGGCATGCGCGTTGCCGAGAACAACGAGGAAGACGGACAGGACACCCAGTACACGCTGACGTTCCGCTTCGACGAGGAGGATGTTTTCGTGCAGACCGTTTACCACTACGGCAAGGTCAACTCTGACACCATACACATCAACCCGGCCGAGCTGGGCGCAGGCATCAGCGACGTGCCGCAGAGCGTTGACGGCAACGTGACCATCAGCTCAAGCGAGATAACAGTCAACAACGGACTGGCTAAGGAGATCGTCATCTTCAGCGCCAACGGCATGAAGGAAGCCTCTTACCGCAACGTGAGCCGCGCCGACATATCAGCCCTGCAAGACGGCGTACACGTGGCATTCATCACGCTCGAGGGACAGAAGGACAAGATAGCCCTGAAGTTCGTAAAGTGACATTAAACTGAAAAGTAGTGCATATCCTGACGGAAACCGAGGGGCATGCACTGCCTTTTTGTTAACACATACCAATGACGGCAGCCGCAGGCGCGGCCCGCACGCCGAAAGCATGCGGCTGCCATTAATAAAAACGGAAAGACATGAACATCCATAAGACTCTTCTCCTCGCCGCAGCCTCGGGGCTAAGCCTTGCCGCCGGAGCGCAGGGGAAAGCGTATCTTGAGACCGACTTCGACGACGGGATTCCCTCCGACTTCACCCTTGTGGACATGGACGAGAATCCTGTTGCCGTGTCTAACTACAGCCACGCCACGATAGACGGCAGCTGGGCGGCCAACCCCGCCGACACCAAAGACAACGGCGCGGCTTTCAGCTTCTCGTCGTGCCAGTATGAGTATCCCGTGGAAAACTGGATGATAACGCCGGCCGTGCACATTGAAGACGCCGCAGCCATACTGCGCTGGGACGCGCGCTCGGTGCACTACGACCTGCCAGAGAGTTACAAGGTGATGGTGTCCGAGGGGACCACCGCGCCGGCCGACTTCAAGGAGGTGTGCAGGGTCGACGCCGAGAGCTACGGGTGGCAGACGCGCGCCGTGTCGCTGGCCGATTACGCCGGCAAGGACGTTTACGTGGCATTCGTCTGCACGAGCGACAACAAGTTCATCCTCGCCGTCGACAACCTTTTCATCGGCGAGCCTTCAGGCAGCCGCCTCGTAGTCAGGGACACCTCGCGCCGCTTCGTCGGCTCGTCGTCGCCCACGGCTCCGGCCACGGGCTTCATCGTCAACGTGGGCGCGCCGCTCGAGGCTGAGACCCTTGAGTGTGCTACGGACGGCGGTACGCTCTCAATGCCCGTAGGGCGCCAACTGCTTACGGGCGACACGCTGGCTTACAGCTTCGACGTTCCCGTGGAGCTTAACAAGACGGCGCGCTACAGCCTGAGCCTTGCCACGGCCGGCGGCGAAGCCTTGAGCCTCTACGCCGACAGCCTGTATTGCTCGTATTTCCCGAAGACGCTGCTCGCCGAGGAAGGCACCGGCACATGGTGCAACAACTGCCCCGTGGGCGTCCTCTATGCCAACGAAATGAAGGAAAGACTCGGCGACGACGTGCTCGTGGTCACCGTACATACACGCGACAAACTTACGTGCAACGACTACAACAACGGCATATCGCGCTGGATTTCAGGCATACCGGCCTTTATCTACAACCGCGACAACACCACGCTCACCGTAGGCCCGGTGTTTGACGACGAGCTATACGCTAAGGCGCAGGCGAGTGAAGTGCCGGCCAGTGTCGACCTGAAGGTGGAACGCTCGGCCGACGACGTGCTCACGCTGACCGCCAACACGCAGTTTGCCGTTGACTACGACAACGCCGACGGACGCTACAAGCTCGGCTTCGCCCTCATCGAGAAAACAGTAGAAGGAACCGACTCGACCAAACAACAAAACAACTGCACGCTCGTGACTTACGGCGAGTATTATTACATGCCGCAAACCATGCCCTCGAAGCTCACGTTCTTCCACAACGTACCGCGTGAAGGCTCAACGGCGTTCACCGGCGTTGAGGGCAGCCTTCCGGCAGTATTGGAAGGGGGCGGCTCGTATGAGTACACGCATACGTTGGCCATTCCTGCTGCTTATCGCGACACTGACGACCTGTTCGCTGTGGTTTACGTGCTGAACAGCCTTACGGGTAAGGTCTTCAACATAGGCCGCGCCGACGTACCCATGACGCCCACCGGCATCGCCACGGCTACCGCCGGGACCGCCGACGGCGGCATAAGCGTGAGCTTGTCGGGCGGTTCGTTCCTGGTCAACTTCCCCGACGGCAGCGAGCCTTATACCGTGACGGTCTGCGCGCTTGACGGCACCGTGCTGACAAAGGCTACGGGCAACGGCGGCAGCGCAGTAGTCGCCTGCCCCGAAGCGCAAGGCCGCTTCTGCCTGCTGCGCGCAGTGCAGGGCGAAAACGTTATTGTACGAAAGTTTTTCATTAAATAACCCAATCATTTAAAATCTTTTTATGAAGAAACACTTCTTAGCATCAATGTTGCTCGCCGCAGCGTCGCTCAACGTCGCAGCGGCCGACGACACGGGCGTGCTGACCTTCATGGGCCTGCGCGATTATACAGTGTATTCAATATCGCCTAACGGCGAGTGGGCCGTAGGCTATTTCCAAAACGGAGTCGGCAATTACTACGCCTTCAGGTGGAACCTTGAGACCAACGAGACAGAGTTGCTTTCCAGCAACAACGACACGTCTTGGGGTTACGACGTGGCCAACGACGGTACGGTGGTAGGTACTTATTCAGACTATACCATCTCGTCGAACGGTGCGCCCGTAACCGCCGCCGGATATTATGACGACAACGGGTGGCACGCCTTCGGCAAGGCTGACGGCAACTATGAGGGCGACCCCCAGGCGGTAAGCTCTGACGGGCAATGGGCCGGCGGAGCCATGATGCATAACGGCGTGTACACTCCGGTGATATGGAAGGACGGCGAGGTGTACAAGTACCTCGGCGACGGCTATGCCGGCTGCGTTTACGGCATAAGCGAAGACGGAAAGAAAGCCGCAGGATGGACTTACTCTCCGGCGTCGGGCGGCGCCCGCGTGACGGCCATGTGGGATGTCGAGACCGGTGAGGTGACTTACCTCAGCAAAGAGACCGGCGACCCGTTCAACGCAGCCCGCAACTTCACCAGCGACGGCAAGCACCTGCTGCACTTCAGCGACGGCATGGGCTATATATATAATGTGGAAACCGGCGAAAACACCGAAATAGGTTTTTACGACCAAGACATCCCGTTTAACGTACAGTACACGTTCATGGACGACAACTTGCGCGTTTACGGATACGAGCAGAGCGTCGGCGGCAACGCCTACGGCACCGTTTACTACGACGGCTCGGCCATGACGCTCAGCGACTATTTCGCTGAAAACAAAATAGACGTAAGCAACCTTCCCATCGCCGCCACGATAAGCATCACGGCAGCGTCGGCCGACGGCAAGACCATTGCCGTCTCGACTGCTAACACCGACATGTACGAAGTGCCGCTCATCGTGCGCCTCGACCAAAATGTCACCACGCGCCAGCCGGTCGCCCTCGACATCACTCAGATCGAAGGCATGCCCGCAGCCAAGCTGACTTGGAAGCAGCCCGTCAACAATCCGACCAACCTTACCGGTTACAACGTTTACCGTGGAGGCGAGAAGATCAATGCCGAGCCTGTGACCGACACGTATTATATTGACAACTCGCTGGCCTTCGGCGACTACACTTACAGCGTGACGGCGCTTTACGGCGACGTTGAGTCTGACCGGTCGGGCGAAGAGTCGGTAACCATCGCTGCGCGCGCCGTGTCAGGCCCGCGTTCGCTCTACGCACGCCAAAGAGGCTACAACAGCGCCGCCCTTACTTGGGACACCCCGGCCACCAATCTCATAGAGAAGAAGTATTACGATCCCACTGCCAACATGATAGGCTTCGGCGGCGGCAACCTGTCGTTCGAGTTCGCCATCAAGTATGACAAGGAGGAGATGGACGTTTACGACGGATATCGTATATCAAAGGTTACGTTCGTTCCGCGCACCGAGCAGACCTCATGGGAGATAAAGATCTACAGCGGCAACGAGCTTGTTTACTCGCAGCCCGTAACCCAGGAGCTTACCTACGGCGAGGAGAACGTCGTAGTGCTTGACACTCCCGTCGAGGTTTCGTCGCTTACCGACGACGTTATCTGCGCCATCGCGGTTACCGTGCCCTCTGACGTCCAGAGCAACAATGTCGTAGGCATGATCGACGGCAAGTGCGTGCCCGGTTACAGCGACCTCGTGCACCTCAGCACCGAGACTGAGTTCTATTCGCTTGCCGAAAGCTCGCGCGATTCCGAAACCGGCGGCTACGTGTTCGAGATTTCGTTCGCCCTCGGCATGGTTCTTTCGTCTGACGCCGACGGAGCCGACGTTGACGTGATTAAGCAGTACAACGTATATTCAAACGGCGAGTTGGTTGGCGACACCGACGGTCTTTCTTTCACCGACAAGAACAAGGCCGACGGCGAATACACTTACGAGGTTGAGGCCGAGTATGCCGACGGACGCGTTTCCGACAAGACCGGCGTCACGCTCAACGTGGCAGCCGACAAGAGCGCCCTCCCCGCAATATCTGCGGTTGACATCAAGGGCGACAACGGCACTGTCAACTTCAAGTGGGAAACCCCCGTTGACGACGACGCACAGAACATCACGTACAGCAGCGACACATACGCCAAGACCGTGGCAGGCCCCGAGTCGAGCAACTACGGCTATGTGGCACGCGCCATCTACACCGGCAGCAAGCTCAAGGGCTTGGACGGCTACGTCATCAAGCAGCTGCGCTTCTATCCCGCCAACGATGCCATCTTCACGTTCACGCTTTACGAGAACGCCAACGAGGTGGCTTACGTGGAAGTGGACGACTACACTCTCGGACAGTGGAACACGGTTGAGCTTGAAACGCCTATAGTGCTTAATGAGAAAGCCGAGTACACGCTCGACCTCGACTGCTTCGACGGTGTGCCCGAACAAGGCCCGCTCGGTCGTGACAACCTCCCGATGATGCCCGGCTACTCTAACCTTTACTCCGTAGACGGCGGTGTTTCGTTCGACGAGTTGAGCGGCTCAACCACCGGCAACTGGATGATGGGCATGGTGGCCGTAGCTCCCGATGCCGACCCGCTTCCCGTTGAGGGATACAACGTGCGCATTGACGGCTCTACCGTGACTGCGGCTCCCGTAACCGAGGCTGAGTACACTTATGACTTCGGTCCTGACGCAGACGCTTCCGCCCAGCACCGTGTGGCTGTCGACGTAATCTACGCTGACGCCGGCGAGGTAAAGGGCAACACTGTGTTCTTCACGCTTGACGACATACCGTCTGGCATAAGCAACGCCATCACAGCCAACTTCCGGGTATATCCTAACCCGGCCGTAGACTATGTTGAGATCGAGGGTGCCGACGTTGAGAGCATCACGGCATACAGCACCGGCGGTACTCTCGTAGGCTCTGCCGCAGGCAATCGTCTCGACGTGTCTTCTTATGCCGGAGGCCTGTACATATTAAAGATAAAGGCCGACGGTAAGGTGCATACCGTTAAACTTATTGTCGAGAGATGACGCCGCGCCGGCGCATGCCGACCTTTAACACAAGAATAGAGAAACGCCCGAGCCGTAACTTTGGGCGTTTCTCTTTAAACTCACCTATCCATCGCAAACTGAATATTCTGTAAAAAAACAATAACCGATTATGAAAAGACTCCTTACATTGTTTTGTCTTTCGGCACTGTTGGCGGCTCCCGCTGCGGCCGATAAGTACATAGGTTACACTAACACCGACTTCGACCGTACCGGCGGCGTGCGCTTCGGTACGTCAGAGACTCAAGGTTTGGCCATAAAGCTGCCTAAAGAGAAGCTCGACCAGCTCAGGGGAAAGCAGATCAAGGGCGTGCGAGCCGTGTTCGGCACGCGCAACATGGAAAGCCTGGAATTTTTCATCTCGACCGATCTTGCCGCCGCGCCCGTTTACACCCAGGTCTCCGACGGGGGCTCGGCTTCTTGGAAAGACTTTGAATTTGACACGCCTTACACTATCGGCGATGAAGACGTGCTTTACGTAGGCTACAAGCTGACGGCACTCACGGCTTACCGCCCGCTGCAGTTCGACCGCTCGATGGAGCTGGCCGACCGTTCGTTCTATTACGACGGCACTGCTTGGAACGACGCTTTCGGCCAGGAGCTCGGTTGCGCGTGCCTCCAGCTTATCGTCGACGATGCCGCTTTCACCGACATCACCGTCAAGAATTTCTCCGCCAACGGCTATTATCTTGCCGGCAATGCGTATAATTACGCGAGCCAGGTGCTCAACTTCGGTACGGAGACTATCAACAGCTTCGACGTAGTGTTCCGCATGGGTGACGGCGAAGAGCAGGTTTATCCTTACACCGACGTCAACTTAGGCGCCAACGCGACGTTCAACATCGAGTTTCCCGAGTATGTTTCTCCCGAGAGCGGCGAACTCCCGATAGAGGTCAGCGTGACCAACATCAACGGGCAAGCCACCGATGCCGACGCGACCGACAACAGCGTGACGGCCGACATCTACATGTACCCGTCTGACATGAAGCGCGCCGTGCTCCTTGAGGACTTCACCGGGCAGGACTGCTCTAACTGTCCCGCAGGGCATGCCGCAATAAATTCAGCCCTTGAGGAGTTCGACGCGTGCGACGTCGTTGAGATATTCCATCACATAGGATTCACGCCTGACAATTTCACAATGGATGAAGAGCTGTTCTACCTCAATTTCTATCCCGGCGGTCAGACCTACGCTCCGGCCTTCATGGTCAACCGCCTGACCTCAGGCACCAGCTCGGCACCCATCCAGCAAGTGTCTACGGGCGCCGTGCTCAACATGCTCAACGCAGCCTCGGCCGTCCAGCCTTACGTCGGCGTGGATATAACTTCCGAGTACGACGAGTCTACGCGCCGCGTGTCTGGCAACGTCAACGTGTTAACCCACGTCTTGCCTGAATCAGAGAACACCTTGCTCGGCCTCTTCATCGTCCAGGATTCTATAGTGGCCCGCCAAATCGGTGCGAGCGACTCCTACGTCCACCGCTACGTCTACCGCGGCAGCCTGTTCGGCGAATACGGAGGCATAATACATCTCGAGAAGGGCAACACCGTCAGCGTTCCTTTCGAGTACGAGCTGCCCGAAGACATACAGTCAACTTATGATCACGACGAAGCGGCGTCTGTAAAGACTGATCCCGACAATATGTATCTCGTGGCCGTGGTCAGCCAGTATTCGCCCGAAGGCGACTTCTCCGACTATAATGTCTACAACGTTTGTTCAGTCAAGATGTGTGCAGACAACGGTACGGTCGGCATATCCTCGTCACCGTCGGTTGCCGGGTCTCCCCGTTTCAGCGTCAGCGGCGGCACGGTTTACGTTCCGTCAGCGTGTGATCGCGTAGAGGTCTACGACATGTCCGGCCGCAAGGTGCGTTCGCTTGACGGTGTTGAGTCGTTCAGCCTGCCTAAGGGCATGTATGTAGTGCGCGGATGGCAGGGAGCCTCTTCGTTTACCGGCAAGGTGTTAATATCGGAGTAAGGTCTTTCGCAACAAATTATTTCCGCTTATGTTAAGGTTACTGATAATAATCATGCTCGCGTGTTGCGGCGCGTCAGTCAGCGCCCAAAGCAAGCTGTCCGTCTACGCCCGTAAGCTCATGGCCGGCCGTGCCGGCGCCGCGCAGTTGGCTGTGCGTGCGTCGGCACTCGGCCGTGTGCCGGCTTATATACATCTTACGCCCGACGCCGACCTCTCGGCCCTCGGGCGCATGGGTGTCGAGGTGAATCTTCGGGCCGGTTCGGTGGTGACGGCCCGCATACCCGCCGATTCGCTTGCCGCCGTGTCAGCTCTCGACTGTGTTGAGTACGTGCAGACGGCAGTGCCGGTCCGTCAGATGATGGACCTTGTGCGCCCGGGCATCGGGGCCGACCGTGTGCTTTCGGGCGAAGGCCTGCCCGGTGCTTACTCGGGGCGCGGGGTGGTAGTCGGTATCATCGACTCGGGCTTTGACTACACCCATCCCAATTTTTACGACGACGCCAGCGGCGAGCTGCGCATACGCCGCGTGTGGGAGCAGGGCTACGACGGCGGCACGCCTCCCGAGGGCTTCACTTACGGCAGTGAGTTTGACACGCCCGACGAGATACTTGCCGCCGAGGGCGACGTCACCTCCAACTCCCACGGCACCCACGTGGCCGGCATTGCCGCCGGAGCCGACAACACCCTCGGCTACGCTGGCATAGCGCCCGGAGCAGACATCGTGCTCGTGAGCATGGACGGAGCCGGGACAGACAACAACGTGAACCTCTCAGACGCCATTGCTTACATCTACGACTACGCCGAGGCCGAAGGCAAGCCGTGTGTCATAAACATGAGCTTAGGCAACCAAAGCGGGCCGCACGACGGCACGTCAACCTTCGACGTATTGGCCGACGCCATGCAAGGCCCGGGACGTATCATAGTAGGCTCGGTGGGCAATTTCGGCGCCAACCAGCTGCATGCGTCCATGACTTTCGCCGGGAGCGCGCCCGACACTCTGCGCACGTTCGTCGACTATAAGAACGGACTTTCGCCGCAAACGGCCGGGGGCGATATCGAGATATGGGGCGAGCCGGGCATGGAGCTTACCGTGAATGTCATGACCTACAACACTTCGCGCCTGTCCGTAGGCGAGGTGATGACCGTCAGCACGGCTGCCGACGGCCCCGCCGAAGCCCAGGCGGAGCTGCGCAATGCCGTCGGCGAGATGATGGCCTTCGCCGAGATCAGCCCGCTTAACGGCAAGCCGCACGTGCTCGTGTCGTCAGCCATTACGGGCCTGCGTTCGGGTTACGCCATAGGCCTCGAGGTGGTGTCTGAGTCGGCAGGTTCAGTCAACGTGTGGGCCGACGGCACCAGCGTAGCTCTTACCGACAACGGACTTGACGGCTGGGCCGACGGCGACAATGACATGTCGCTCGCCGAGATAGGCGGCACGGGCGGCAAGATAATCTCCGTAGGCGCTTACGTCACTCGTGAGAGTCTTGACACTGAGAATATGGGCGTCGTGGAGACCGGCGAGACCGTCGGCGGCATAGCCTCGTTCTCGAGCACGGGACCTACTGCCGACGGGCGTATGAAGCCTGACGTTACCGCTCCGGGCTGCTATGTCGTTTCGTCCGTCTCGTCAAACGACGGCGCGCTGTCGTCGTATCCCATAGCCGGGTATTACGAGTGGAACGGTGCCAACCGTTATTATGCCTACATGCAAGGCACGTCTATGGCTTCGCCCGTCGTGGCCGGCGTGGTGGCAACGTGGCTTGAGGCCAACCCCGCGCTTTCTCCCGACGACGTGCGCGGCATACTCCGTTCCACGTCGATTACCGACGGCTTCACGGGCGACATCTCAGGTACGGGCGACAGTACGTGGGGCTATGGCAAGATAGACGCCTGGGGCGGAATTAAAGAGGCCATAAGCCTTGCTTCGGGCATAGGGGCCGTTTCCTGCGGCGGCTTGTCTGTTGGGCTTACGGCGGACGGCTTGTCAGTGTCAGGCGATGCCTGCGGAAGCCGCGCCGAGGTGGTAGTGGTCCGTCCTGACGGCGTGTGCGTGGCAAGGCAGACCCTCGATCCCGGCGACATAGCCTCGGGGGCGGTCGTGGCCGTTCCGTCTCCGCTTTCAGGAGTCTATTTGGTTAAGATCTGTTGCGGCGGAGAGTGGCATACGTCCAAGATTGTGGCGCATGAGTAATGCTGCTGCCGTATGAAAAAAACGAAGAAGGGGTCGGGCAAAACGCCCGACCCCTTCTTCGTGTTCGTGTTTATAAAACGGCTCAGTCCATTCCCTCTCCGCCTTCGCCGCCCATGTTTGCGCTGTTGTTCACCTTCTTCTTGGGCGCCTTAGCCTTCATGTTGCCGAAGCTGTAGGTGAGCGTCATGTTGAGTGTGCGGCCGCTGCGCCAGTTCTTTTGATGTCGCGTGAAGGTCTCCGAGCTGGTGTAGGTGTCGAATTTGCTCGTGTTGAACACGTCGCGGCAGTTGATGGCAAGCGACAGCTTGCGGTCGAGGAACGTCTTGCGCAGGCCTATGTTGGTCTGGAAGTTGCCCTTGCGGTAACCCTGGGCCACGGTCTTGCGCGAGCGGTAGCGTGGCGATATTTGCAGCGATATGTCCCACGGCAGCATCAGCGAGGCCTGCATGCGCACGTTCCACGTGAAGTCGCTGTTGCCCTCTCCGCTTACGGTCTGTCCGTCAATGTCGTATGTGAAGCCGTTGAGCTTGTAGTAATAGGCGTTGGCCGTGGTGGTAAGGTTGAGTATCTTGCCTATCTGGTTTTTCATCACTAATTCCAGACCTGTGCTCGTGCTCTTGGCCACGTTCATATAAGTCTGGTACATCATGCCGTCCGTGCTGCTTTGGTAGCTTATGCGTTCTATTACGTCGGTCGTCGGGCGGTAATACGCGCTGAGCAGCAGCGAGTGTGCGTCCCACGTCTTGAGGTAGTTGAGCGAGAACGAGTTGCTGTACTCCGGGGTAAGCTCGGGGTTACCGAACGACACCATCGAGGCGTCTCTCGTGTTGCGGAAGCTGTTGAGCTGGCCTCCCCACGGGCGGCGCAGGCGGCGCGTGTAGTTGAGCTGCAGCTGCTGCGTCTCGGTCAGCTGGTAAGAGAGGAACACGCTGGGGAACAGCTGGAAGTAGTCTTTCTTGAACGCAGGGTCGCGCTTCGCGGGGTCGTGCTCCTGCTCGTAGCTGTAGCTTTCTGAGTTTACGTGCCAGTATTCGCCGCGCAGGCCGGCCATTACGCCGAGCTTGCCGAACTTCATCGAGGCCGTGGCGTAGAGCGCGTGCAGGTCCATGTCGTAGATGAAGCGGTTGTAGTATTCCTGGTCTTCCACTTGGTTTACTCCCTCCCAGCTCGTCTCGTCGATGTAAGATTCCTGCGGCGAGTTCTCCCTGCGGAAGTTGCCCTGGTATCCGGCTTGTATCGTTATGTCGTCGGTTATGGGGTTTTCGTAGTCGAGCTTCACCTCCCACGAGTGGTTGCGGTTGAACATCGGGCGGTATTGGTAGTCGTATTCCGTGGCCCGGTCTTCGGTGATGTATGTCGTGCTGTCTTGGTAGACGTTGTCGGCGTCCATCTTCCAGTTGTTGTAATCTAAGGTGAAGTCGAGGTAATGGCGGTCGGTGAAGTTGTGGCGGTAGTTAAACTCGCCGTACATCATGTTCATGTCGTTGCTCCCTGACGAGCGGCGCAGCATCACGTAGCTGTCCGTCGGGGCGCCTATCGTGCCGTAGTGGTATGGTGTTACGCCGCCGTTGCGGTGGCTTCCGCGCATCATCATGCCCGATATCGAGAAGGCATCCTTGTCGGTAGCGTTGTAGGTGAGTCCGGCACGGCCGAAGAAGTTGTTGCCCATGCGGTCGTTTTCCGTGCGGTACGACTGGTATTCGTTTGTGTTCAGGTACTCTTGGTAGCTCTCCGAGCCGCCGTCGTTGGCGCGGTGGCGGTAGCCCATGTTGAGGTATCCTTCCCATCGGCCGATGTTGAAGTTGATGTTGCCGCTGGCGTTTGCACTGCCGCGCGAGCTGCCTCCGCCCTGCAGCGAGCCGTAGTATCCGGCGGTGCGGTCTTTCTTAAGCACTATGTTTATTATGCCGGCGCTGCCCTCCGCGCTGTATTTGGCCGAAGGGTTGTCTATCACCTCTATCCTGTCAATGCTCTCGGCCGGCAGCTGTTGCAGTATCTCGGCGCGGTTGTCACTGGTCAGTCCGCTGGCCTTGCCGTTGATCCACACCTCCACGCTGGTGTTGCCGCGCAGCGATATGTTGCCGTCGGTGTCCACTTCTACCGAGGGAATGTTCTCGAGCACGTCGCTGGCCGCTCCGCCGGCGTTGCTTATGTCTTGCGTCACGTCGAACGACTTGCGGTCCACCTCGAGCCTCATCGACGGCCGTTGTGCCGTCACGGTGACTTCCTGCAGCGTGCGGCTGTCTTCCGACATGTGCACCACCTTGAGGTTGGCGTGCCTGTGCTGCTCCTCCACCTCGAAGCTCTTCTCGGCGTCGGTGAAGCCTATGTACGAGAGTTTCAGCGTGTAGGCGCCGTATGGCAGGCCGGTGATATGGAAGAGGCCCTTCTCGTCGGATATGGCTCCTTTTACGAATTTCTGCGTGGCCTTGTCATAGACGGCTACGTTGACGAACGGCATCGAGGCGTCGGTGCTCGTGTCTTTCACTTTTCCCCTCACGCTGCCTTGCGCGTGGCAGAGGGCGGCGCTGAGTATCAGTAAGCAGATGGCAATAAGTTTCTTCATAACACTTAATCAGACTGTTTACGCTTCAAAAAGTTTAATTGTTGATATGATTTTTCTCAAATAATTTGGTTTTACGGTATAAACTGACTACCTTTGCAGCCGGATCGGTCTCATAGTTCAATGGATAGAACAAGTCTCTCCTAAAGATTAGATCCGAGTTCGATTCTCGGTGAGACCACCCCTGACTCCTTTCATCTCGGCGCGCGGGCTTCGGCTTGCGCGCTTTTCGTTTGCGCTCGCCCGCCTTTTAGTGTGTAACGTACAACATCCCTCGGTGTAACCTTTGTCATGCATGGAATTTAAAGAATTTATCACTCGCCGCGCTCGTTAAGAAGTTAAAGAAGTTAAAGCCGTATGCATAGTTGCGTTCTATAAGCAACAGGGCATACGGCTTTAACTTCTTAGCTCGCGCAGCGAGCGATAACTTCTCTAAATTCTTAACGAGCGCGGCGAGTGATGGCTTCTTCTTAACGCCCGCCCGCAGGGGCTGACGTTTTTCCTTCCGCCTGCCTTATCCATTTCTTCAGTTCGTCGGTAGGCTTCTCCACGCCCTCGGCCAGCTTCAGGAACATCTCGTAGTATTCCTTCTCCTTCGCCTTGTGGTTGAGCAAGCCGTGCGCCTGCGCTATGTTGAATATCGTGGCCAGGCTCATCGGGTAAGCCTTGAGAGCCGTCTCCCATGCGTATATGGCTGCGTCGTAGCTACCGTTCTTGTAGTAGGCGTCGCCCTCGGCCCGCTTCACGAGATACACCGAGCGGTTGTCGGGCTGCATCAGGTTGTAGGCCATGTTGAGCAGGGCGGCCCCGCCCATGGCGTTGCCCGTCTCCACGAAGGCAGTGCCGAGGCGGTATATGCAGCCCCAGTGCTTCATGCCGCTCTTCCTGGCGGCCAGGCTGAGCCACGGTATGGCCTCGGCGTAGGCGCTGTCTTGCATGTAGCACATGCCCAGTGAGTAGGCCGTGTTAAACGTAGAGTCGCCCAGGGCCGCCAGCTTGAGATAGTCGGCGGCTGCGGCGGTGAAGTCTTTAGTCAGGAAGAGGGCGTCGGCGTGCTGCCTCAGCACAGGTATGCAGGTCGAGTCGGTGGCCAGATAGCGCCCCGTCAGCTCGAGAGCCTTGCGCGGGGTGTAGGCCGAGTCGGTGCTGTAGATGGCTGCCACGGCCGCCGTGGTCTCCCCGTCGAGCGGGCACCGCCTCAGTATCGCCTCGCCCCAGGCCACCTGCTGCCTTGCGTCGTCGAGTCGGCGGTAGCTGTCGAACATCTCGTAGAGCCGCTTCATGTCGAGGCTGTCGCCGTCCGGCCCGGCCGCCGCGAGCATGGTCTCCGTGCAGCGGGCGTATTCGGCGCGCAGGTAGAGGCAGTCGGCTATCTTCCTGGTCAGCTCGGCCGTGCTGTCGGCGGCCAGCGCCTTGCGGTAGTATTCCAGTGCGTGAAACGTGTCGCGCAGCTCCATGCAGCTGTCGCCGAGGGCCTCGTCGGCTCCGGCCTGCGCCCGGACCGCAGAGGGCAGGGCTGCGGCGAGCAATAGTAAGAGCAATAGTTTTTTCATGATTCCCAAATAGGTTAAAGCGTTACTGTCAAGCGCAAAGTTATAAATTAAAGGCCATACGGCCAAACGTTTTAACTAATAATTATAGTTTTAAGTCATCCTTGTCTTTCCAAAAGGTCGCCTTTCGGCTTGCAAAAGGTTACCTTTCAGCTTGTAAAAGGTTACCTTTCAGCTTGTAAAAGGTTACCTTTTGCAAAGCGAGAATACCTATTTTTCAGTATTGCAAGGTTTGTTGCGCCAAGCTACCTTTGCAGCCGTAAACCAAAAAGACGGAAATACATATCATGTTGAAAACTATTTTGCTGAAAACGATTCTCGTGTGTTCGTTTTTTCTCATATCCCTATCGCTGTGCGCGCAGGGCCGCGGCGCGGCCGCCGTGTGGGGCAAGATAACGTCTGCCGACGGCCAGCCCGTGGGCTACGCCACCGTGCAGCTGAAGGGCACGGGCTACGGCTGCGCCACCGACGAGCGCGGCTCTTACCGCTTCACGGCCCCTGCCGGCCGCTACGTGCTGGCCGTCTCGGCCGTAGGCTACGCCCCGGCCGAGCGCAGCGTGACGCTCAGCTCCGGCGGAGAGCTTAAGGTAGACGTGGGCATTCGCGAGGAGGCGGTGCGGCTGGGCGAGGTGTCGGTAGTGTCGGGCGGCGTGAGCCGCGTCAAGCGGTCGGCCTACAACGCCGTGGCCGTAGACACCCGAGGCATGCTCAACACCACGAAGACCCTCGGCGACGCCCTCGCCAAAGCCCCCGGGCTGAAGCTGAGGGAGAGCGGCGGGGTTGGGTCTGACATGAACCTGATGCTCGACGGCTTCAGCGGCAAGCACGTGAAGGTGTTCATCGACGGAGTGCCGCAGGAGGGCGTTGGCGGCTCGTTCGGGCTGAACAACATTCCCGTGAACTTCGCCGACCGCATAGAGGTTTACAAGGGCGTGGTGCCCGTGGGCTTCGGCACCGACGCCATAGGCGGCGTGATCAACATCGTGACCGACAGGAAACCCCGCCGATGGTTCGTCGACGCGGCCTATTCTTACGGCTCGTTCAACACCCACAAGTCGCACGTAAACTTCGGGCAGACGCTTAAGGGCGGCTTCACTTACGAGATAAACGCCTTCCAAAACTATTCGGACAACGACTATACGGTAGACGCGCCCGTGTTCGACTTCGCCTCGCAAAGCCTCGACACCAAGACGCTCCACCGCGTGCGCCGCTTCAACGACACGTATCACAACGAGGCCGTAGTGGCAAAGGCCGGCTTCACGGGCCGCCCGTGGGCCGACAGGCTGATGCTCGGCTTCACCTACTCGCACGAGTACAAGGACATACAGACGGGCGTAAGGCAGAAGACGGTGTTCGGACAGAAGCACCGCCACGGCCACTCGCTAATGCCGTCGCTAGAGTACTCGAAGCGCGACATCTTCACTAAGGGTCTGAGCCTCGTGGCCACGGCCAACTACAACCGCAACGCCACGTTCAACGTTGACACCGCCTCTTACCGCTACAACTGGCTCGGCGAGCGCGAACGCAAGGGCGACCCCGGCGAGCAGAGCTACCAATACTCGCGCGCCGACAACGACAACTGGAACGCCACCGTGACCCTTAACTACCGCCTGTCGCGCGTACATACGCTGACGATGAACAACGTGTTCAACGCCTTCAGTCGCAACAATACCTCTTTATTATACGCTGAGGAGACCACCGACCCAATAGCCAAGCAGACGCGCAAGAACATCCTCGGGCTGTCTTACCGCCTGATGCCGTCGGAGCGGTGGAACCTTTCGCTCTTCGGCAAGTATTACAGCCTCTACACCTCGGGCCCCGTGGCCGTGGACGAGAACGCATCCGACTTCGTGCGCCGCTCGCGCACGCTCGACAACTGGGGCTTCGGCGCCGCCGGCACTTACTTCGTTCTGCCCGGCCTGCAGGCCAAGCTGTCTTACGAGAAGGCGTGCCGCATGCCCACGACCGACGAGCTTTTCGGCGACGAAGACCTCGAGACGGGCAGCGTAATGCTGCGTCCGGAGCGCAGCGACAACGTGAACGTCAACCTCAGCTACCAGCTCACGGCCGGCCTGCACTCGCTTTACGCCGAGGGAGGGTTCATCTACCGAGGCACGCGCGACTACATCCAACGCTCCATAGCCGAACTGAGCGGCAACCGCGAGGGCGCCTTCTACGAGAACTACGGCCGCGTGAAGACCTTAGGCTGCAACTTCTCCGTGCGTTACAACTTCGGCCGCTGGCTCAGCGTGGGCGGCAATTTCACCCGGATGGACGTGCGTGACGACGAGCGGCTGATGGTGGGCAGCACGTCTGTCAGCAACCCCGTCTACGGCTCTCGCATGCCTAACGTGCCCTACCAGTTCGCCGACAGCGACGTCAACTTCTACTGGCACGGCCTCGGCGGCGAGTCGAACGTGCTCACCCTGACCTACGACAACCAGTATCTGCACAGCTTCTGCTACTACTCAGAAGGCGTGCAGGCCTCCAATCTCGCCGACTACATGGTGCCGACGCAGTTCTCACACAACCTATCCGTCACTTACAGCATGGACGGCGGGCGGTATAACATCTCGCTTGAGTGCCGCAACTTCACCGACGAACGCCTCTACGACAACTTCAGCCTGCAAAAGGCCGGCCGCGCATTTTACGCCAAAGCGAGGGTGAGACTTGGAAAGTGAAGAATGAAGAAATAAATAATGAAGAATGAAAAATGAACAATTTAAAATTAAAAATACTTATGAAGAATAACTATCTTTTCGCCGGAATGCTGGCCTTTGCTGCTTCCGGAGTGTTCCTCGCATCGTGTTCAGACGACGAAACCGAAGGTGGCGGACAGGCCTCCGGCGGCGTAAACAAACCCTACGTGATAGCTCTCACTGCCTCGGGCTCAGGCTCTACGGCCGACATCCTTACCACGGCGGAGAGTCTCGAGGGCGAGATACAGGCCTCGGGCCTGGTCAACGACGGCGCCTCGTACTGGGTGTTCCACAGCAACAAGTACCTTTACGCCCTCAACTACAACGACGGCGAGGGCGGTACTACGTTCTCCTTCGTGCGCAATCCCTCGACGGGCGAGCTGGAGCAGAGGGCTAAGGAGTACATCATCACGCGCTTCACGAGCTACGGCACATACGGCGACGAGATCATCACGACGTCGAGCGGCGAGGGCAACCCCGACTGGGCCGACCCCGTGACGGGCTACATACCATACGTGCTGAAGGTGGCTTACCTCGACGTGGTTGACGAGACGGCGAGCACCAACCTCGGTCAGGGCGGCGCAAACGACGGCGTGGTGACCGACGAGGCCTACGTCTGCGAGAACTTTCTCGGCAACGGCGAGTACGTTACGCTGTCCGGCATCGAGCAGGTGGGCGCTAAGATATACAGCGCCGCCGTGCCTATGGGCCTGTCGCAGTACGGCTGCCAACAGTTCACCGACGAAGGACGAACGCAGTATAAGTACGTTCGTCCGGGCTACGAGGACCTCGTGAAGACCGAGGACGGCGGCTCGCACAGCAGCGCTTACAAGAAGGGCGAGCTGCAATGGACGCAATGGCCCGACGAATGTTGGGTGGCCATATTCGCCGATAACTCGCTTACGGAGAAGAAACTCGTCAAGACCGACCGCATAAGCTACGCCTGCGGGCGCATGAAGTCGCAGTATTACCAGATGATATGGGCAACGGACGACGGCCGTTACGTCTACGTCATATCGCCGAGCTACGCCAAGACGATGGCCGACGGGCGTCAGCAGACGTCGCTGCCGGCCGGCGTTGTGCGCATAGACACGCAGACGGAGCAGTTTGACGACTATTACTGCAACCTCGAACTGCTCTCGACAGACGGCATACAGCGCAGCTGGTACATGGGCGGAGACGACTTCCTCTTCCTGATGTACGACGCTCCCATCACCTCTTCGGAGAAGACCGCCAACCGTCTTGCCGTGTTCAGCGCCGACGATAAGACGCTGACGCCCGTCACTGGCCTACCCGCCGACGCCACGGGCTTCGGCAACGCGCCTTACTTTGAGGGCGGCGTGGCCTACGTGTCGGTCAACACCGAGAGCGGTTATCCGGCAGTCTACCGCATCGAGCCGTCTACTGGCGTGGCCCTGAAGACGCTCACCGTGAACGGCGCAACTACGCTGACGGGAATAGGTTATTTAGAATAATGCCTGTTTAAGGTTATAAGGTTTTACGGTTATGCGGTGGTAAGGTTATGCGGTTATACGGTTTTTGTGGGTTACGGTCTTTGGGTTATGCGGTTCTTTAATTATATAGTAATCGTGGAATAATAAACTAACGACCATAAAATCCACAAAAAACCGTAAAACCAAAAGACCGCATAACCGCAAAACCTTACCATCCCAATAACCGTAACCCCCCAAACCCCATAACCGTAACCCCAAAAAACCGTATAACCTCATAACCGTAAAACCCCATGACCTCATAACCGTAACTCCCCATAACCCATACACATGAAACGTTTTTTCCGTAAAATACATTTGTGGTTGTCAGTGCCTTTCGGCGTGGTGATCACCCTAATATGCTTCTCGGGCGCGATGCTCGTGTTCGAGAAAGAGATGACGTATATGGCTGACGACCGCCTGCGCATAGAAGGCGGAGAGGCAGGCAGGGCGCTGCCTATGGGCGTGCTCGCGGCGAAGGCCGCCGCCGAGCTGCCCGAGGGAGTAAGGATTACGGGCGTGAGCGTGAGCGGCGACCCGTGCGAGCCTTACCGCATGAGCCTCTCAAAGCCGCGCAAGGCCTACCTGCTGGTCAACCAATACACGGGCGAGGTGCTGGGGCGTGGCGGCCGCACGCCGTTTTTCGCTGCCATGTTCAGCCTCCACCGCTGGCTGTTGGACAAGGGCAGGCCCGAGGAACGGCCGGCTTACGGCAAGATAGTGGTGGGCGTGTCTACCATTATGTTCGTCGTTGCGTTGCTGTCGGGCGTGGCCGTGTGGTGGCCGAAGACGCGCCGCGCTCTCGCCGCCGGACTGAAGATTACGCTCCGTCAGGGCCGCTTGCGCCTGTGGCGCAGCCTTCACGTGGCCGGCGGCATGTATGCCATAGTGCTGCTGCTGGTCATGGCGTTGACGGGACTTACGTGGTCGTTCCCGTGGTACAACAAGGCCTTCTACTCCTTGCTGGGCGTTGAGGCCGCAGCCGGCAAAGGCTCTCACGGCGGCGCGAGGGCGGCGGTTACTGATGGCGGCGCGGCCTGCTGGCAGGCCGTGTACGACCGCCTGCGCGCCGACAATCCGCATGCGCCAAGCATCACCGTGGGCTGCGGCACGGCCTCGGTAAGCCTCGGAGGGCTGGGAAACACGCGCGCGGCCGACCGCTACACGTTCGACCCGTCGACGGGCCGCATTACCTCGGTAGCCCGATATGCCGACGCCGCCCCGGGCGGCAAGACCCGAGGGTGGGTCTACTCCCTGCATACGGGCACGTTCGGCGGCTGGATTACAAGGATATTGTGGTTCGTGGCGGCCATGATCGGTGCCGCGCTGCCCCTGACGGGCTATTACCTTTGGGCGCGGCGCATGGCGGCACGGCGGCGTGCGAAGGTAAAAATACAGGACAAAAGTTTTTCGTGAAACAGAAAAACGGATGTTTATGAAAGTTAAATATCCTCTTGCTTAAACCATGATTCGTTAACATTAATTTACCGTTGCGCGGTTCCAAACCGTACAAGAGGCCGCCTTCGCCGCAGTCGGAGGCGGCCTTTCGGTAGGCGTTAGGCGGCCTTTACGTAGGTAAAAGGCCGCCTTTGATACGCAAAAGCGGCGGTAGGCAGAGCCGTGAAGGATGCAGTGCTATGCTAATCGGTTGATAACCAGCGTGTTAATGAAACGTCTGAAAATCATGGCATCTGTGCCGGAGTGCCCATGCTACGGCGGCCGACGGCCTTCACGAGGCCTTAACCGTGCGGCAGGCGGCAGCATGTGCGGCAGAATAAGGCCGTGGGCAAAGGGCGCATTTTTACTATTTCGTTACATTTTACGCAAAAACACCGAAAATATTTGCAAGGCTGCGATTTTATTGTTACTTTTGCAGCGTTCAGTGGAATGAGGGGCTTCGAGAAGCTCCTCATTTTATTTTAATTACCCGTTTATGATAGACAAAAACGTAGTTAGAGATTTAGTTGAAGAGTGGCTGAAAGACAAGGAGTATTTTTTGGTTGACGTTGAAATCAGCCCCGATGACAGGATTGTTGTTGAAATCGACCACGCCGACGGCGTTTGGATAGAAGATTGCGTGCAGCTGAGCCGCTACATAGAAGACCACCTGAGCCGTGACGAGGAGGACTACGAGCTTGAGGTGGGCAGCGCCGGACTGGGACAGCCCTTCAAGGTGCCACAGCAATACATGAATTACGTGGGCAAGGACGTCGAGGTGCTCGACGCCTCGGGCCGCAAGCACCGAGGAGTGCTCAAGGCCGTAGACGGCCGCGACTTCACCGTAACCGTGCAGGAGAAGGTGAAGAAGGAGGGAGCCAAGCGCCCCGTGATGGAAGACGTGGACAAGACTTTCAACATGGACGAGGTGAAATACACCAAATACCTCATCAGCTTCAAGTAAAGGAGGAAAGGCAGGAAAACGTTTAAAGGCGAGAAAGTAAAAAGGTGAAAAAGCAAAACGCGCGACCGCATAACCTTACGACCTTACGACCGTAAGCCCGCATGACCGCATAGCCTTACAACCGTATGACCGTAAGACCTTACGGCCGTAAGCCCGCATAAATCTTTTGACTCCTTTAACTTATCCAATACTAAAGAAATAATAAAACTATACATAATGGCAATAAAGAAGAATGGTGAAGACACCGTGAGCATGATCGACACCTTTAAGGAATTTAAGGATACTAAGAACATCGACCGTACCACGCTCATGAGCGTGCTCGAGGAGAGCTTCCGTAACGTCATAGCGAAGATTTTCGGCAGCGACGAGAACTTCGACGTAATCGTGAACCCTGACAAGGGCGACTTCGAGATATACCGCAACCGCATCGTAGTGGCCGACGGCGAGGTGAAAGACGAGAACAAGGAAATCTCGCTTACCGACGCCCTGAAGATAGAACCAGACTACGAGGTGGGCGAGGAGGTCAGCGAGAAGGTGGACTTCAGCAAGTTCGGCCGACGTGCCATACTAAACCTGCGCCAGACTTTGGCCTCGAAGATACTCGAGCTTGAGCACGACAGCCTTTACAATAAGTACAAGGACCGCGTGGGCCAGGTCATCAGTGCCGAGGTCTACCAGGTGTGGAAGCGCGAGGTCCTGCTCGTAGACGACGAGAACAACGAGCTCATCCTGCCCAAGTCGGAGCAGATACCCCACGACGTCTACCGCAAGGGCGAGACCGTGCGCGCCGTCATCAAGGAGGTGAACAACGAGAACAACAACCCGAAGATAATCCTCTCGCGCACCAGCAACATGTTCCTCGAGCGCCTGCTCGAGGCCGAAGTGCCCGAGATTGCCGACGGGCTCATCACCATACGCCGCATAGCCCGCATGCCGGGAGAGAGGGCCAAGATAGCCGTAGAGAGCTACGACGACCGCATAGACCCCGTCGGCGCGTGCGTGGGAGTGAAGGGCAGCCGCGTGCACGGCATCGTGCGCGAGCTCTGCAACGAGAACATCGACGTGGTGAACTACACCTCTAACATCAAGCTCTTCATACAGCGCGCCCTCAGCCCCGCCAAGATATCGAGCATCAACGTAGACGAGGATAACAAGAAGGCCGAGGTCTACCTCCGCCCCGAGGAAGTGTCGCTCGCCATTGGGCGCGGCGGAATGAACATCAAGCTGGCCAGCATGCTTACCGAATACACCATCGACGTGTTCCGCGAGCTTGACGAAAGCGAGGTTGACGAGGACATCTACCTCGACGAGTTCTCCGACGAGATAGACCAGTGGATCATCGACGCCATCAAGGGCATAGGCCTCGACACTGCTAAGGCGGTGCTCAACGCCCCGCGCGAGATGCTCGTAGAGAAGGCCGACCTCGAGGAAGAGACCGTCGACAACGTGCTGAAAGTGCTTAGGGCGGAGTTTGAATAAAAGTAAAAAAGTAAAAAGGTAAAAAAGGTAAAAAAGTAAAATGACTGACAGGTAGTGACGACATGGAGGAAATAAAGTAACAAGAGCATACATGAACGCAATGTTTTACTTTTTTACCTTTTTACTTTTTTACTTTTAATTAAAAAGATTATGAGTATCAGATTAAATAAAGCAATTCGTGAATTGAACATAGGACTGCAGACGGCAGTTGAATTCCTGAAGAAGAGAAGTGACTTGGGCGAGGTCAGGGACGACCTCAGCTTCAAGCTCAGCGACGGCCAGTACAACGCTCTCAAGGAAGAGTTCAAGTCTGACAAGGAGGTCAGGAACCAGGCCGAGAAGCTGCTGCAGAAGCACCCAAAGGAGAAGAAGCGCCAGGCCGAACGCAAGGAGCAGAAGGCCGCTAAGGTGACACAGCCGCAGAAATACACCGTGCTTGGCAAGATAGACCTTGACAGCCTGGGCCGTAAGCCGGCGGCCAAGCCGGCCCAGCAGCCCAAGACCGAGACCGCCGCAGGTAAGGCTCCGGACGCAAGCCAGGCACAGGCCGGGGCGCAGCATGCCTCTGACGTTGCGGCCGCGAAGGCTGCTCAGGAAGCCCGCAAGCCGGCCGACGCAGCCGCGGAGCAGAGCCCCAAGACTGCCGACGCTGCCACGCCGAAGCAGGAAAAGACGGTCGCGCAGCCCGCTCCCGCGAGGGATAAGGATGCTGCAGGACGACAGCCGGAGGCTAAGGCGAAGCCCGCCTCCGCCGTGACTAAGGCCGACGGCGCCGCCGAAAAGCCCGTCGAGCAGAAGAACGCCAAGCCCGCCGACACACAGGCTGCGGCCGAAGACAGCAAGATATTCACCCTGAAGAGCGAGAAGAAGCTCGCCCCGAAGGTGAACGTGCTCGGCAAGATAGACCTCGACTCGCTCAACCAAAGCACCCGACCGAAGAAAAAGTCGAAGGAGGAACGCCGCAAGGAGCGCGAGGAGAAGGCCGCCCAGGCACACCAGGACGGCGGAAAGAAGAAGCGTTCGCGCATCACTAAGGAGCGCGTAAACATAGACCAGGCCGTAAAGCAGGGTGGAGGAGCCGCCGCAGACAAGGCCGCCGACAAGGGCTCGGCCAAGAAGAAGAACCGCAAGCGCGGGCATAAGCCGCTCGAGGTGAGCGAGGAGGACGTGGCACGCCAGGTTAAGGAGACGCTCGCCCGTCTGACCAGCAAGGGCCAAAACAAGAAGGCCGCCAAGTACCGCCGCGAGAAGCGCGACGCCGTGCAGGAGCACCTCAAGGAGCAGCGCGCCGAGGCTAAGGCCGAGAGCAAGGTGCTGAAGCTGACCGAGTTCGTGACGGTGAGCGAGCTGGCCAGCATGATGAACGTGTCGGTCAACCAGGTGATAGGCACCTGCATGAGCGTGGGCATCATGGTATCGATAAACCAACGCCTCGACGCCGAGACTATAAACCTCGTAGCCGAGGAGTTCGGCTTCAAGACGGAGTATGTCAGCGCAGAAGTGTCTGAAGCCATAACCGAGGAGGCCGACGACGAGAACGACCTCGTGCCGCGCGCCCCGATCGTCACCGTGATGGGCCACGTAGACCACGGAAAGACGTCGCTGCTCGACTACATCCGCAAGTCTAACGTCATAGCCGGCGAGGCCGGAGGCATCACCCAGCACATAGGCGCCTACAACGTGACGCTGGGCGACGGCCGCAAGATCACCTTCCTCGACACCCCGGGACACGAGGCGTTCACCGCCATGCGCGCCCGTGGAGCGCAGGTTACCGACATCGCGATCATCATCATCGCCGCCGACGACAGCGTGATGCCCACCACGCGCGAGGCCATAGCCCACGCCCAGGCAGCCAACGTGCCAATGGTGTTCGCCATAAACAAGATAGACAAGCCCGGGGCCAACCCCGACAAGATACGCGAAGACTTGGCAAACATGAACCTGCTCGTAGAAGAGTGGGGCGGCAAGTACCAGTGCCAGGAAATCAGCGCAAAGAAAGGCTTGGGCGTAGACGAGCTTCTTGAGAAAGTATTGCTCGAGGCCGAGATGCTCGACCTCAAGGCAAACCCCAACCGCAAGGCCACGGGCAGCATCATAGAGTCGTCGCTCGACAAGGGCCGCGGCTACGTGTCGACGGTGCTCGTAAGCAACGGTACGCTCAACGTCGGCGACATCGTGATAGCCGGAACGCACTACGGTAAGATAAAAGCCATGTTCAACGAGCGCAACCAGCGCATCGAACACGCCGGCCCGGCCGACCCGGCCATCATCCTCGGACTAAACGGCGCGCCCACGGCGGGCGACTCGTTCCACATACTCGAGACCGAGCAGGAGGCCCGTGAGATAGCCAACAAGCGCCTGCAGCTGCAGCGCGAGCAGGGCCTGCGCACGCAGAAGCGACTCACGCTGAGCGACATCAGCCACCGCATAGCCCTCGGCTCGTTCAAGGAACTCAACATAGTAGTCAAGGGCGACACCGACGGAAGTATCGAGGCCCTGAGCGACTCGTTCATCAAGCTCTCTACCGAGAAGATAAAGGTGAACGTCATCTACAAGGCCGTAGGCCAGATCTCGGAGAGCGACGTGTCGCTGGCCGACGCGTCAGACGCCATCATCGTGGGCTTCCAGGTGCGCCCCTCGGCCGCGGCCCGCAAGCTGGCCGAGCAGGAAGGCGTGGAGATAAACACCTACTCGGTTATCTACGACGCGATAGAAGACGTCAAGTCGGCCATGGAAGGCATGCTCGACAAGGTTGTCAAGGAGGTTGTCACCGGCCAGGTTGAGGTGCGCGAGGTCTACCACATATCGAAAGTCGGCACCGTGGCCGGAGCCTACGTCAGCGAGGGCAAGGTGCACCGCACGGACAAGGCGCGCGTCGTGCGCGACGGCATCGTAGTCCATACGGGCGAGATCAACGCCCTGAAGCGCTTCAAGGACGACGTGAAGGAGGTAGGCGTCAACTTCGAGTGCGGTATCAGCCTCGTCAACTTCAACGACATCCAGGTAGGCGACATCCTCGAGACGTTCACCGAGATCGAGGTGAAGCAGAAGCTCTGACACTCTGCATTCAGGCAACTTGCGGCTGCGATTGCAACTGCTTGGTTGCCAGTATGATACAACCCATATTTCAAAAGGCCGCGTTTTGCCCCGCAAAACGCGGCCTTTTGCGTGCCGATAAGCTACCTTTTGCACGCTGATATGCCGTCTTTTACAAGGCAAAAGGTGGCATATTGCGGCGCAATGTTTGGAAGGCTCGTTTAAAATAGTTAAATTTGCATCATAGAAAACAGTTAGGATGAAGATTTGTCAAATATGCAGGCGTGCCGTGGCCGCGGCGGCGTGCGTGCTCGTTTGCGCGCTGTGGGCCGTGGCGGCAGACTACGGTAAGTACACCACGCTTATTAATAAGGTGGCCGACATGCGGTCTGACGAGATTGTCAGGATGGGCGACGAGAGCCTTGCACGCGGACGCAGCGAGGAGGCCATGGTGCTTTACATGGTGGTGTGCGAGCGTGCCGACGACGCCATGCCCGAAGACGGGCGACGCGCCTGCTCCCAGGCTCACGTCAAGGCGGGCGACATATATTACGGCCGGGGCGACTATACTAGGGCCCTTGAGTTTTACGTGGCCGGCCTGAGGGTGTGCGAGGGCGGAGCGTCGCACTACGGCATAGCACGGTTTTACAAGAACATCGGCAACGTGTACTGCCAGTATCAGGACTATGAGAAGGGCGCACGCTACTTCAAGACGGCCTACGAGCACTGTAAGGCCGACCCCGACCCTGACACCGAGCGCAAGCTGCTCACCAACCTTACGGCCATATACGTCTACTTAGGCCGCCTCGACGAGGCGCGCCGCTACCAGCGCGTGGCGGCGGGAATGGCCGCAGGCGGCGACAAGGTGAACCGCTTCATCGTAGACTTCAACGGTGCGCTGATCTCGGCGGCCGAGGGTAGCTATGCCTCCGCCGTCGCCGTGTTTCGCCGCCTGGCGGCCTACGCCGTAAGCTCGAAGCTGCCTCCGCAGTATGAATGTTACGCCTACCAGGAGCTTTACAAGGCCTTCCGCAAGGCCGGCGTGGCCGACTCTACGCTGCATTACCTGTCAAAATGCGAGCTTACGGCGCGCCGTCACGGCGTGAGCCACATGTTCGTCGACGCGCTCAAGGACGCCTCCGAGATCTACGAGGGCATGGGCCGCAGGGCCGAGGCGCTGGAGTATAAGGCGAGATTCTTGGAGATGAGCGACTCGGTGTTCAACCAGCGCAAGTTCGACGCGGTGAAGAACGTGCAGTTCCAGTACGAGATGGAGAAGACCGACAAGGAGATATCCGCCCTCCGCCTGCAGCAGGAGCGCAGCCGCCAGACCATCGTCTACCAGCGCACGGCCATAGTGTTGGGCTTCGGGGCGATGATGGTGGTGTCGGCGTTCGTCGTGATATTGTACCGCCAGAACCGTAAGCTCAACAGCAGCTACGCCGGTCTTTACGCCCTTAACCGCGACTTCATCACCCGTCAGGACTACATGAACCGCCGCCACTCCGCCGACGTTGAGCGCATAGCCGGTCTTGAGGCCGAGGCCGAGGGGCTGCGCAAGCGGCTCGAGGAGGCAGCCCCGGCCGCCGCAGGCGGACCGGAGCGCAAGTACAGCTCGAGCAATCTCAACGACGAGCAGCAGCAGGCCCTGGCCGAAGCGATAGCCGCAGTGATGGACGGCGGCGAGGAGTATTGCTCAGACGACTTCTCGCTCGACCGCCTCGCGGCTCTCGTAGGGTCTAACAGCAAGTACGTGTCGCAGGTGATCAACGGCACGTATCACAAGAATTTCAGCAACTACGTCAACGAGTACCACATCCGCACGGCCTGCAAGCGCCTGGCCGACGACGCGCGCTACGGCCACCTTACGGTGAAGGCCGTGGGCGAGAGCGTAGGCTACAGGTCGCACGCCACGTTCGTAAACATGTTCAAGAAGACCACCGGACTCACCCCTTCGCTCTACCAGAAAATGGCAAGGACTAACGGAGGCATGGATAAATGAAAGGTGGACGTAAGCAAGGCTCCCGTCCGTTAGGAAGTTAAAGAATTTAGAGAAGTTATCACTACGCTTACGCTCCGTTAGAAGTTAAAGCCGAAAGCCTTGCCGGAAAGATGCATGGCTATCGGCTTTAAATTCTTTAACTTCTATAAATTCTTTAACTTCTCTTATCCTCATATTGGTATTAATTCAAGAATTTGAATGCCGTTGATTTGCATTTTGCTGTCAAAAGCCATACTTTTGCGACATGAATTTATCCTCGTGCGGCACGGCTGAAGCCTACTGCGCGACGACAGCCTGACATTTATTAATCATTTTAACGCATTAGTTATGGACATAAGAAGTTTACTTTTCGTTGCCGGCTCGTGCTTCTGCGTAGGCGCGACGGCCCAAGTATCCGAAGGATTCGCAAGGGAGTTTAAGGCCGAGTTGACGCCCAAGCTCCGCCAAGTGGAGACGCGCGGCATGATAGGCGCCCATTTGAGGCTCGACGCAAGGCGGCCCGCCGAGGCCGCAACCGTGGCCGAACGCCCCGTAGGGCGGGCCCCCATGCTGGCCGAGACGCGCACTACCGAGGGCAAGGAGAAGCTCGACAGCATCATTACCACCAATCCCGACGGCTCGCGGTCGATGCTGCAGTGCTTCTTCTATAACGACAAGGGCAAGGAGATAAAGAGGACTTACCACTACTGGAACGCCGCCACCGGCTCGTGGGACGAGCCTACCGAGCGGTACGACTACGTGTGGAACGACGACGGACTCATACTGAGCGAGCAGGCCGTGGGCTACGGCGGTGGCGTGCGCATGGAGTATAAGTACAACGACGAGGGCCTCGGCATAGAGCAGGTGAACTACCAGATGGACGCCGACGGCAACTGGACGCCCACCTCTAAGGGCGAATACGCATACGACGACAACGCCAACATCATAGAGGAATACACTTACTCGTGGGACGGCACACAGTGGGTCAACGCCGCGCACAACCTCGCCTCGTGGGACGACAAGAGCCGCCAGACCGGCTACACGGGATACTCGTGGGACGGAACGCAGTGGGTAGGCACGTCGAAGGGCGACTACGTGTGGTTCGACGGGCCGCGCGACCCCGACTACGTAGAGGGCACCGAGGCCGAGCGCATGACCTACAAGGGCGACTATCTCTGTAAAGACGGCCGCTGGCAGCACTATTACATCTTCACCAACGAGTTCAACGAGGACGGCCGCGTGGTAGGCCAGGGCGAGAAAGTCTACAACAGGCAGTACGGCAAATGGTGCGGCGGCGACACGTGGGACGGTGCTCTCGGTATGCCGGTAACATGGCGCGGCGAGATGACCTACGACGAGCACGGGGCGCAAGTGTACAGCCAGACGTGGCGGTGCATGCCCAACAGCGCAGGCTGGTACGCAGCGGGCGTGGTGCCGACGGAGTGGACCTACGACGCCGACGGCAACCGCGAGGGCCTCTCTAAGGTGATAAACTACGTCTACGACGACCAGTATAACAAGACGGGAGAGACCTGCTCGCAGCAGACTTATTACGGATACAACGCCGACAACAGGAAGACTTGGGTGCTGGAGCAGCTCCTCGGAGCCTCGGGCGAGTGGGAAAGCCTCTTCGAGGAGAAGTACGGATACGACGAGGCAGGCCGCAGCACGTACACGATGATATGGGACTGGGTGGACGGAGTGCGCAGGCCCACGACGTATAACACGACGGTTTACGACGCCGACGGCAACGTCATAGAGAGCATCGGACGCTCGGGCGACACCGGAGGAGTGAAGCCCATAGGAGCGCCGGCTACGCGCGGGGCGGCCATAGAGCCTGACGACGAGGAAGGATGGGTGAACACTACGCGCTGGGTGAACGTCTACGAGAACGGAGCCCGCGTGGAACAGCGCGGCTACAGGTGGGCCGACGGCGAGTGGACCACCAACAGCGGACAGTTGGTAGACTTCGACTTCGACGTCAGGGCCGACGAGGTTTACTTCCCCGAAGGCTGGACAGACCCCTACAAGATCAACTGGATAGAAGACCTCTACGCCGACGGCAACAACGGCTGGCTGGCCTCCAAGCGCGCCTACTACTACTCAGACCTCGTGGCTACGGCCATCGGCAACGCCGCGTCTGACGGCGACGCTGGCGTGAGCGTAAGCTACAGGGCCGACAGGCTCAGCGTAGAGGCACCCGACGGGGCCGTGGTAAGGATCTACGGAGTAGACGGCACGCTCGTAAGGACGTCGGCCGAGAGGTCGGTTTACGTGGGCGACATGCCCGCCGGAATATACGTCGTAGCCGTAGGCGGATACAAGACTAAGATCGTGAAGAAATAACATCTGCATACATAATCATCTTACTGTTTTTGATCGGGGCCGCCTTCCGTTTTCTCGGGAGCGGCCTTTTGCCTTCCGAAAGGCCGCCTTTCGCACGCTAAAAGGTTACCTTTTGCAAAGTAAAAGGTAACCTTTTATAACTACGCTGATTATCAGGATGTTAGCTGCGGCGCGTCTTTGGGTGATTAAAGCTCGTTGACCCAATGGGGCTAATTAGCCTGATTAACCCGATAACCGTCAAAATCGAGAAAATTGCCGATAGCTAACGGCCGTTTTGGATATTTTACGTATTTTTGCATTTGTCCTGCGCCTGAAGCGCGCCGGGCATGGCTAAAAACGTGAAATGGCAAGACTCTTCACCTTATTATATATATTCATGTTGCTGCTGGCGCCGCTGCCCGCCGCGTCGGCCGACAAGACACAGTACTCATGGCTGGCCGACCGGGCCGAAGGCATGAGCTCCGATAAGATAATGCAGCTGGCCGACCGGTATGCCGCCGAGAGCAAGCAGGGCGAGGCCCTCGTGCTCTACGCCGTAGTCTACGGCCGCTTTGACGACGGCATGGACGACGCGGCTAAGAACATCTGCGCTCTGGCCCATAAGAAATCCGGCGCGGTTTACTACGACCGCGGCGACTATGTTGAGGCTCTCGACGAGTTCATCAGCGGCGTAAAGGTGAGCGAGCAGTGCGCAAAGCCCAAGCATGCCGCCGGCCTGTACAATTACATCGGCAACGTGTATTGCATCTTCCTCGACTGGGAGAAGGGCATGAACTATTATCATAAGGCCTACGAGCTGTGCCGTAAGATGCCCGACCGCAAGACCGAACACGACATATTGGTCAACATGGCGGGCATATACACGTTTATGAATGACCTGACGAACGCCCGGAAATACTATAAGCTGTCCGAACGGACGAAGGACGCGGCAGACCCGGAGGACGTCTACATGAGCGGCTACACGCTCAGCCTGATTCAGATCGGAGAAGGTGATGCCGCCCCGGCCGTAACCCGCCTGAAGGCCCTTGCGCGCTACGCCGCCGAAAAGAAGATGGAACATAAGTACCTGTGCTTCGCCTATCAGGAGATTTACAAGGCATACTACGGGCTTGGAATGCCTGACTCTGCGCTCAAGTATATGAACTTGTGCGACGATGCGGCCCGCCGTTACAACCTTCAGCACACGTTCGCCAACACGCTGAAGAACCTTTCGGAGTTTTACGAGAACAAGGGCGACGTGGCCAAGTCGAACATGTACAAGTCGCGCTACTTGGACATAATGGACTCTATTTACGACACGCGCAAGTTTGACGCGGCGCGCAACTCGCTCTTCTCATACGAGGTAGGCAAGACCACGCGTGAGATCTCAGCCCTCAAGGAGCGCGAGCGGCAACGCCTGCAGACCATCCGCCTGCAGCGCACCGTCATGGCGGCCGTGGCCGTGGTGGCCGTGGTCACGGCAGTGTTCCTCACCATAGTGTGGCTGCAGAAGCGTCGCCTGCACCGCAGCTACGCCGATCTCTATTCGGTGAACTGCAACTTCGTCGACACGCAAGAGCAGCTTACGGCGCGCCTGCGCTCGGCAGGCGAGACCATTAAGGCGAGAGACGACGAACTGGCCGCAGTCAAGGCAGAGTTGGCTGAAAGGCATGGAGCGGCGGCCGGGCAGGTGAAGGAGCCGCCTAAATACCAGTCAAGCGGCCTCGCCGGCGAGCAAGCCAAAGTATTGGCCGACGCCATACGCAACGTAATGGAGAACTCGACGGCCTACTGCGACTGCAACTTTTCGCTTGCGATGCTGGCCGACCTCGTAGGCTCCAACAGCAAATACGTGTCACAGGTGATCAACGACACGTTCCACAAGACCTTCAACGACTACGTGAATCCCTACCGCATACACACGGCCTGCGCCCGCTTCGCCGACCCCGAGCACTACGGTCATCTTACGATGAAGGCCGTGGCAGAGAGCGTGGGCTTTAAGTCTTACTCGTCGTTCGTCAGCGTTTTCCGCAAGGTTACCGGCTTAACGCCCTCGCTCTACCAAAGCATGGCTTTGCAAGACAAGGCCTGATAATATCGGGAAAAGCACCTTTCAGAGTAGGGAAAGGTGCTTTTAATATGTAAAAATAACACGTAATACCCTGTTTTAGGTTCGGATTCATGCATTCGAACCGCCTCGATTTGCAAATTATTACGATTCTGCCTACTTTTGCCAGTGCTCAGTTTAATAATTAACTAAATTCTTTATTATGAAAAAGACCATACTTCTTTTATGTGCATGCCTGGCTTCATGGTACGCCGGGGCACAGACGGGGGCAAAGTTCTTGCAGGGCGAGATGATGACGCGGGTCGACAAGACATCGCCGAACGGCAAGTACGTAGTGGGCTACAGCCTTGAGTCGCAACCATGGGGGCTCGACTCCCAGACGGGCTTCATGAGTTTCTTATGGGACGTTGAGACCGGCGAGCAGGAGTGGATGACCACGCTCGACGAGACGGACTTCTCCAAGTCGGGACGCTTCGTCGACGTGACCGACGACAAGGTGATATGCGGATGGTTCAAGGATCCCGACAACATGCTGACCTCTACTGAGTGGGGCGAGACCTATACGCTGCCGCTCAACGTGGCCGCAGTGTGGAGGACGGCAAGGTAACGGCGTTGCCGTTCGGCGACTTCGACACCACACGGTTCAACAACTTCAACGACGGCTCGTTCGCAACGGCCATATCCAACGACGCGAAGACCGTGGTAGGCTACATGTCGGCAGGCAACAGTGCTTGGATGTACCCGTGCAAGTGGACGCTTGACGAGGCCACAGGCGAGTACGAGTGCCAGATGCTGGCCCTGCCTGAAGGATGTTCGGCGAGCATAGTCTACGACGTTTCGGCCGACGGCCGCGTCATCGTAGGCTACACGAGGCTGCGCGACACCACCACGGGCATGCAGAACGACTATGCCTGCATCTGGACTTCGGCCGACGATTACACCATAATCAAGGACGACGAGGTTACCGTTCCCTCGGGCTGCGCATACTACGTAAGTTCCGACGGCAAATATGTGGCCTTCACGCTCGACGAGCGCGAGCCTTGCCTTTACATCATGGACGAGGCCCGCTACGTGAAGTTAGGCCGCCACGCCGACGTCAGCGGCCTTGAGATAGGCGGCGTTACCGATAACGGCGACGTGTTCGGCGCATATAAGTACGGCGCATTCCTGTCGGGCGACATGTCCAACCGCCCGTTCTGGTACTCGCGTTCAAACGACATGATGATGGACTTCAACTACTTCACCGAGACGTGGATGCCCGGCGTGGAGATGCCTTATGAGTTCACTTACGAGTCGAAGGAGAGCGTAAGCCTTGTGTCGGTGTCGGCCGACGGAAAGGTGATAGCGGGCGGAGACTCGAACAACTCGTTCCTGATCATAACCGACGCAACGGACAAGGTGATACCGCCGACCGTGGCAAGTCTTAAGGCGAAGGTGGCCGACCTCGGCCAAATAACACTGACCATCGGTCTGCCCGACGCTCCCGAAGGGCTTACGATGAGCAAGGTGGTGGTTTACCGCGACGGCGAGGTGGTCGGCGAGGTGGCCGTTGGAGCTGAAAAGACGCTCACATACCTTGATAAGGACGTGCCTACGGGCGAACGTTATTATACCGCCGAGATAGTATATACCGACGCGGAGGGCGCAACCGTTAAGTCGCCTCGCCACGAGATAGTGTCCATACAGATGGAAAGCTCGTTCGAGTTCCCGTTCTACGAAAACTTCGACTCAGGCTCGCTCGACTATAACAACTGGACCGTCGTGAAGGATTACGGCGAGACTGACTACCAAAGCATAGGCGCGCCGATGTACGTCGGGCTGAAGAGCGGATGCGCGTTGAACACAAGCGTGATGCAGTTCCTGCCGTATTCGTACTCCGCCGTATCGCGCAGCATGGACGCACGCGACAAGGAGACGGTTTACGCCTCGTTCGCGTTCAGGTGGGAATACGTGAACAGCCGCGATTGGCCTTTGGACGAAGACACGATCAGCCTCGAGGTTTGCAGCGACGGAGAGACATGGCAGGTGGCCAAGAACATCTACCTGTACGACATGATGAACGCGTGGACGTTCATGTACGTAGACCTTACTCCCTGGGCCGCAGGCAAGCTGTTCAAGATACGTTTCAGGTTCCACGGCACGGGAGCCGCCCAATACCTTGTGAACATCGACGAGCTTAAGATAGCCGAAAAGCCCGAGCGAGAGGGTATGACCGACGTGCTCGGCGGCGTTGACGCCGACGGAAACTTCCGCCTGTCGTGGAAGAACTCGCTCGACGCGTACCCGCTTACCTACCTCTCCGATCCGTATTACAACAGCAACGGACTTGCCATTGGCGACGAGGGCAACACCGTCATCGCCGCCAACATGTTCGACAAGGACGACCTCGGCCTGTTCAAGGGCAAGTATCTAACGTCGGTTACCGCCACTGTGAACCACGACGTGAACATCGAGGGCACTACCGACACACACGCGTCGATAGTAATCTTCGAAGACGGCAAGCTGGTAAGGGAGCAGGAGTTTACGCCCGACTACAACGCGGACCAGATAATCAAGCTCGACGAGCCTCTGCTCATCGACGGCACGAAGGAGCTTAAGATAGGCGTGAAGATATTCGACTACGACGCGCGCCAGCTGCCGTTGCCTTACTACAACACGTCAGATTACGTGCCGGGCAAGAGCGATCTCTACTCGCAAGACGGCGGAGAGACATGGCTGAGGCTGTCTGACCTGTGGGCCGGACAGGAAAACGAGACCGACGGATACGCCAGCTGGCAGATAACGGGCAACGTTACCGACTCGGCCACGCCTGAGATACCCGAGAAGCTCGACCTTGACCGCTTCGCAGCCGAAGTGTACAAGAACGGCGAGAAGCTGACGAAGAAGTTCGTCTACCTGCTCGAGCGCGGCTATACCGACGAGTCTACGGCTAAGGGCGACCAATACCAAGTAAGACTGTTCTACACCGACGGCACATGCACAGAGCTTTCAAATACCGTTACCAACGACGGCACGACCGTAGGCATAGGCTCCGTTGAAGGTGTTGATGCTGATTCTTACACCGTAGAAGACGGCAAGCTGACCGTGGGCGACGGCAGCGGCAGGATAGAGATCTACGACGCCTCGGGCGCTAAGGTCTACGACGGAGCAGGGCGCGGAGTGAGCCTCGACAAGTTCGGCTGCGGCATGTTCATCCTGAAAGTCTACGGCGGAGACGGCACTGCGGAGACCCGTAAGCTGATGTTCTAAGGCAAATAGATGTTTATATAAAAGCCAAACTTGGCGGGCGCGGCCCCATCGCAGGAATGCGGACGGGGCCGCGCTTTATTTTGCCCGTAAACGCAGGTAATGTCGAAGACCGCCTTTTGTCTTCCAAAAGGCCACCTTTCGCACGCTAAGAGGTTACCTTTTGCAGGGTAAAAGGCGGCCTTTTGGCATATCGTTGGTTATCAGCCACTTAGCTGCTGTATCTTGTCGGCCTGATCAGCCTCGTTAGTCGGATGGGCCTGATCTGCCCGATTAACCCGATAACCGCTAAAATCGAGAAAATAATGGAATGTTTACGGCCGTTTCGGATATTTTACGTATTTTTGCATTTGTCCTACGCTTTTTGTGCGCTGGGCATGGCTAAAAACGTGAGATGGCAAGACTCTTCACCTTAATATATATACTTGCGCTGCTGCTTGCGCCGCTGCCCGCCGCGTCGGCCGACAAGACCCAGTACTCATGGCTGGCCGACAGGGCCGAAGGCATGAGCTCCGACAAGATAATGCAGCTGGCCGACCGATATGCCGCCGAGGGCAAGCAGGGCGAGGCTCTCGTGCTCTACGCCATGGTGTACGGCCGCTGGCGCGACGGCATGGACGACGCGGCTAAGAACATCTGCGTGCTGGCGTGCAAGCAGGCAGGCGCGGTATATTACGGCAGGGGCGACTACGTGAACGCCCTCGACCGCTTCATCTACGGCGTGAAGCTGAGCGGACAGTGCGCCGAGCAACGCTATGCGGCCAACCTTTACAACAACATAGGCAACGTGTACGGCATGTTCCTCGACTACGAGAAGAGCATAGACTATTACCTTAAGGCCTACGACTACGTGAAGAAACACCCCGACCGCAAGGTGGAGTACATAATACTTTCAAACCTTACGGGCACGTACACCTTCATCGACGACGTGGCCAACGCCAAGAAATACTTCCGCCTTACCGAGCGGCTGATGGACAAGGCCGACCCCGTAAACGTGTTCATGAGGGACTACATGTTCAGCCTGATACAGGTGAAGGAGGGCGACGCCGCTCCGGCCATAGCCCGCCTGAAGGATCTTGCGCGCTATGCCGTAGACAAGAAGATAGGCCCGAGCTACGTATGCTTCGCCTATCAGGAGATTTACAACGCTTACGCGCTCATCGGGCGGCGCGACTCGGCACTGAAATACATGATGATGTGCGACGAGGAAGCCGGCCGGCACAACCTGCAGCACACGTTCGCCGAGACGCTGAAGAACATTTCAGAGTTTTACGAGGAGAAGGGCGACGTGGCCAAGTCTAACCTGTACAAGTCGCGCTACTTGGACATAATGGACTCGGTTTACGACACTCGGGAGTTCGACGCCGTGAAAAACTCGCTCTTCTCTTACGAAGTAGGCCAGACCGCTAAGAGCCTGTTTAAATTTTGTTCAGCAACATCCTTATTGCAGCAAGTTTCACCATTTCCTCAGCCGAATCGAACG